>DAOWNM010000342.1 GCA_030642565.1 Bacteroidota bacterium
AGCGTGATCCTTCCCAGGAAAGTAACAACCTTGTCGGTAACCCCCCGCTTCATCTGAAGTTTTTCATAATCCGACAAGGGATCTACCGCATTGTAAACCGTGACCACCTTGTTGGGGTGGATCCCATACCTGTCGATCACCGTATTACGGGTAAGGTTGCTGACCGCAATGATCTTATCGGCCAGTTCCATTCCGGTCTTCTCAATTTCAAACACAGTGGGATTTACCTTTCCTCCACTCCTGTCAAAATCGGTGGCGTGTACATGGATCACCAACGGTTTCCCTGAAGCCCGCTTGGCTGCAATACCAGCAGGGTAGGTCAGCCAGTCGTGTGAGTGAATAATATCAAAATCCTGTTGCAGTGCGATCTCACCCGCCACCACTGCATAATTGGCAATCTCTTCATAGAGGTTTTTGCCATACTTTCCGGTGAAATTGAGTTGGCCTCCCATGGTTGTCTCCACAAGCCTTTTGCCCCTGTGTTCTGCTTTATTGACCAGTTCGTCGTACTCTTCAGGGGAGGTGTAGGGAACCAGGTTGGAGTTAATCTCAATATAAGAGAGGTCTTTCAGGAACTGGTGATCTCTCACTTCCCTGATATCCAGGGTCACATCGCCCGCACCCATGAGACGAATTCTGCTCTGGTCCTCATCGCCGTATGCCTTGGGAACCACAAACAGGATATCCAGATCGGGAACAACAGACATGCCACGGGTAAGCCCGAAACACGCCGTCCCCAGTCCCCCGGAAATATGTGGTGGAAACTCCCACCCGAACATCAGTACCCTCATAGACTGAGAAATAATAGTATTATATAAAACCCTCTATCATTTCGCTGATTCTCAACAAAGCGGCCACACCGGTGGCCTGTGAAATGGCTCCCCTGGCAAAATGGGGCGGATTCCCGTCATATATCTCCGAGATGCTTCCTATACCCCGGCTGCTCATCTCCTCTTCAAATCCCTCGAAAATTTTCTTTACCTGGCTTTGTCCGGACTTCTTATGTACTTCCAAAACTCCCACTGCATAGTGTTCAAGCAACCACGGCCAGACAGTCCCCTGGTGATAAGCGCGGTCGCGCTTTGTCTGGTCACCTCCGTACACACCCTTGTAGGCTTCATTTTTTGGAGAAAGGCTTCTCAATCCCCGTGGAGTCAGCAACTCGCCCTCCATCACATCAAGGATCGATTTCTTCATTTCGGATGTGAGCGGTGAGTGATCTACCGAGACCGCAACCACCTGGCTGGGCCTGACCGAGTAGTCCCTGAAGTCACCATTGACATAATCGGCAAGGTAACCCCTCTCCGGATCCCAAAACTGGTCAACAAATGACTCTTTGATCAGTTCAGGAAGGTGGCTATACGATTTGAAAAAAGCCCTGTCTCTATTCTCCGACCACTGCAGTGCCTGACATACAGCATTATACCAAAGCGCATTAACCTCCACAACCAGTCCTGGCCTGGGTGTCACACCCTGGCCATCGACTACCGCATCCATCCATGTAAGCACGTTCCCCTCATCCTCCGCATGGATCAGACCATTTTCAAGCATCCGGATGATCCCTGAACTCCCGTTGCGATAGGTCTCAAGCACCGATTTGATAGCCTTGCCGTATTTTTTCCATATATCAAATTCCGGATCATATTTAACATATTGCTGAAGTGCCCGGATAAACCATAGGGGGGCATCGGAAGAGTTAAATGCCGGTCTGCCCTGAATAGCAGTATTAGGGAAAAGCCCCTGCTTCATTTTTACCACCATTGAATCAATGACCTTCAGCGCCGTGGACAAATCCCCGGTAGTTAATGTAAGTCCGGGCAGTGCCATAAATGTATCCCTGCCCCAGGTCCCGAACCAGGGAAATCCGGCCTTGATCTCAGTGCTCCCCTTCTTTCGTACGATAAATTGTTGTGCCGCGTTCAGCAGACACTCTTTCAAACTATCCTTGGAGATGCGTTGATTCAGTTCAGATGTAAATTTCCTCTTTAATCCACCGGGAGAGACTTCGCTGGTCGATGCAGAGAAAACAATGGATTCTCCCTTTTTGATTGGCATCTCAAAATAGCCCGGAACATAGAGATCCTCCTTATAATCATAACCCCTTCTCTGCTCCTCCATATATTCAATATTGAAATACCAATCGGGAACAGGAACAAATTCCACAGATTTAGAGTTCTGCATATATAGTCCGGGGTATCCCTCATAAAGCCTTGACATGATCCCGTTTTCCACCTCTGTATACCTGGTATTGGCATAGAGATTGGATTTACTTAATGCATGAAAATTGCGAAAAGCCAGAAATGGCTGCAGACGCAGCAAAGTATCTGAATGCGCATCAAGCAATGTATATTTAATCAGCACCTGTTCGGCTTTTGATACCAGCAGGACCTCTTTTGAAAGTACCACTCCACCTACCCGGTAGATCAGGGTAGAGGTTTTCGTAACATCAAATTCTCTTACATATTTATGCCCTTTGGGAACATAATTATCGCCTTCATATTTATGAATCCCGAGGTTGAATTCCTTGTCGTGCTGAACCACCGTGGCATCCAGCGTGGAGAGCAGTACATGGTGTTCACCATCCATCTCCTCAAGGGGACAAACAAGCAGG
>DAOWNM010000180.1 GCA_030642565.1 Bacteroidota bacterium
AGACCCGCTTTCAAATTATCATGGGGGGAGGCGGCCACACTGGCTGTTTTGCCCAATGCCCCTTCGCTTATCTATCCGGGGAAAAACCAGGAATTGTTGCTTGCCAAACGAAACGGGTTGCTGGAAAAACTGGAAGAGAAAGGGCTTCTTGATCCCACCGGCTGTGACCTTGCTCGGTCGGAGCCCCTCCCCGTCAAACCTCATCCGTTGCCCCAGATAACCCCCCACCTGCTTGACCGTGCCGAAAAGGATGGTTACCGGGGCAGGCGTGTTGTTACCAGTATTGACAGGGGGTTGCAGGAGCGGCTGATTAACCTTGTGGAACGACACCATCAGCATCTGCAACAGAATGAGATTCACAATGCTGCAGTATTGATCATCCACATTCCAGAGCGAAAGGTGATCGCTTACGTGGGGAACACCGCTTCCGGTGATGAGAGAAGTGGCCGTTTTGTGGATATCATTGGGGCACCCAGGAGTTCGGGAAGTATTCTGAAACCGCTGCTCTATACCTTTATGCTCGATGAAGGGGAGATACTCCCTGACAACCTGGTGCCGGATATTCCCACCCACATCTCGGGGTACTCACCGTTGAATTTTGACAGGAGCTACAGCGGCGCAGTACCCTCCGGCACAGCGCTTGTGAGGTCGCTGAACGTTCCGGCAGTGCGAATGCTTCGTCGCTATGGACTGGAGAAGTTCCATTCAAAATTGCAGACCCTGGGGTTTTCCACCATTGGTCAGGGTCCCGGTCATTATGGACTGACCCTGATCCTGGGGGGAGCTGAGGTATGCCTGTGGGACCTTTGCAGGGTCTATTCGGGAATGGCAGGCAGCCTCAATCACATCGAGGAATACGAATACAGGTACGATCCCGGGGAGTATGTTTCCCCCTCTTATATTTCAGAGAATAGAGAATCCGACCCGGGAAATACCAACCGGACTCCCCATCTGAAAAGCAGTGGAATGATGAGTGCAGCGTCCATCTGGCAGTGTTTTGAAACCCTTACTGAACTTGAACGGCCTACCCAGGAGGGATCGTGGGAACAGTTCTCCTCATCCAAGACTATTGCATGGAAGACCGGTACCAGTTTTGGTTACAGGGATGCATGGGCCATTGGATTGAATCCCGATTACCTGGTAGGTGTATGGGTGGGAAATGCAGATGGTGAGGGCCGGTCTGGGCTCACAGGGGTGAATGTGGCAGCCCCGCTTATGTTTGATGCATTTGGATTGCTTCCCACTACGGCCTGGTTTGAACCTCCCTATGGTGAAATGACTGACATTGAAATATGTACCCGGAGCGGTTTCCGTGCAGGCCCGGATTGTGACGAGGTGGAGATCCGGATGGTACCGGAAGCCGGTGTAAAGATGGAAGCCTGTCCCTATCACCGGATCATTCACCTAGACCAGCAGGAGCAGTTCAGGGTCCACAGCGATTGTTATGAAACAGATCAAATGGTCAACACCTCCTGGTTTCTGTTGCCTCCTGTGATGGAGTGGTATTACAAAAAGAAAGATCCCTATTACAATACCCTCCCGCCGTACAGGCCGGGATGTGAGGAGGGAAACGAACAACCCATGGAGATGATCTATCCCAAAGAAACCAGGCAGGTATTTATTCCCCGGGGACTGGATGGCCAGTTGAGCCGGGTGGTGTTTGAAGCGGCCCATCGCAAAACAGGTGCCACCATTCACTGGCACCTGGATAATCATTACCTGGGGGAGACTTCACTGATTCACCAGCTGGAGTTCCTGGCACCCGAAGGCATGCACACCCTCACCCTGGTGGATTCTGATGGTAACATCCTGGAAAAGCATTTCGAGGTGGTGGAGAACTGAGGCATACCGGAATCAGCTTTACAAATGCAAGATTTGAAGAGGCTATCGTTGAATTTGAAAAAGCGGGATTCAAGTTCTCTCACCTCATATTGCTTTCCCAAGAAAAAGCCATAAATTTATTTATCAAAAGAGGCTTGGGCGCTGTAATATGGAGAAAAAGAAGGCTGGTTTTCTTGAGGGAACTGTTTCGATCATTTTGAATATTGGGTTATTTGCTATTAAATACTGGGCCGGGATTGTTTCAGGATCCATTGCCTTAATGGCCGATGCATGGCATACATTAACAGATTCGATTAGCTCTGTTGTGGTTATTTTCGGCGCAAAACTTGCATCGAAAAAGGCCGATAAAGATCACCCGTTTGGACATGGCAGATGGGAACTGATATCATCAATTATTATCGCCATCATTCTTGTTATGATTGCTTTTGGCTTCATTACTGATTCGATATCACATTTGAAAACAGAGGAATCTGCAAATTTCGGTACCCTGGCTATCGTTGTTACTGTTGTATCTATCGTTGTTAAGGAGCTGATGGCTCAATATGCATTTTTCCTTGGCAGGAGATCGGGTAGTTTAACGGTGAAAGCCGATGGCTGGCATCACAGAACCGATGCCATATCCTCTCTGGTTATTCTGATCGGTATTCTGTTAAAAGACTATTTTTGGTGGATTGATGGTGTACTGGGGATTGTTGTTTCAATTCTGCTTCTCTATGCAGCCTATAAAATTTTGATAGAAGCGGTCGATAAAATCCTTGGGGAAGAGCCGGGTGAAGAGCTCATTCAGGAAATCCATACTCTTATCAGGACCCTCTATGATTATGACCTCTATCCCCATCATTTTCATATTCATAATTATATCTCCAGCAAAGAGTTAACTTTTCATATCAAGATTCAGAACAGCATTTCGGTTGAAGAGGGGCATGCCATTGCTACTACCATAGAGGAATTGATTGATGAGAAATTATCAGTAAGGTCAACGATTCATCTGGAGCCAATCGATTTTGCACATAAGAATGACTAAATTCCTGTTCTTTTGCTTTGACGAGATGACTTATTCGACCCGATTGGTATATCTGATTTTCCTGATGGTTCTGACTCTGCTGTTTCCGGGAAGTTTGTGCGGCCAGGGGGGCTTTGTGGAACGGGTCGACCAGGCCTTTGGGAGTAACCAGGAGTTGGTAAACGGAATCCAGTTCAGCAATCAGTATATCCGGTCGGAAGGTCATCCTTACTGGATGGATGGGCGGTTCCGGACCGGTTCGGTTTGCATCAACGATCAGTGGTACGAGCCGGTAAAGCTTCGTTATAACCTCTATTCCCAGAAGCTCGAATTGGAATACTTTACGCCGGAGGGACACCTGAACCAGATCATGACGGTGCCAGAATATATTACTGCTTTTTTTCTGGAGGGCTATGCGTTCAGGCGTGTGAAGATCGGGGAGGAGGCACCGGCCTTTTATCAGGTGGTCTCCTCGGGAGGCACCACCTGCTATATAGGGTGGAGCAGGGATCTGTTGGGGAGTAAGTCCTCCGGGACCAGCTTTGGTCCGATCGTCCGTGAGTACTGGATGCAACAGGGGGAGCGATTGATCTGTTTTAAGGACCAGAAAAGTTATGTACGTGCTTTCCCTAAGGAACAGAAGAGGGCTTTTAAAAAGCTGCTGAAACAACTGGATTTTTATTTTCAGAGTGCCACCACCGGGGAGATGGTGGAGATGCTTGTGGCAACCATCCGGCTCCTTGAAGAAGGGGAGGAGCCATGAGACGGAGTACTTTTATGACCCTGCTTATTTTGTTGGCCTTCCTGCAGGGCTTGAGTGGCCAGGAAGCGGCGCTCACCTTCAGTGGTCAATTTGAGGAGACTCCCTTTGTGGAGTTTGCGGAAGCGATTGAGGCACAAACCGGAACGACCTTTTACTATCGCGCCTCCTGGGTCCGGGATCTTCATGTGACCCTTTCGGGTAGGGACCTCTCCCTGCTTTCGGTCCTGGATTCCATCCTTGGATCTGCTGGGCTGAACTACTATCTGGACGATTGGAACCATCTGTTTCTGACGAATAGTGCCATGCTGATTGATGGGCTGCCGGAATATGAAGGTGCGAAAGAGACGACATTCCCAGAGGAAGGAGATAAGTTGGAGAGAGGGGAGAGGGAACTCACTTCGGCCGAGCTGAAGTACATTAATGGACGGAGGGTGAGGGTACTGGAGGAGATCCATGTAGGATCGGCCGAACAGGCCATACCTGGAAGGAAGGTTCTGATCAGCGGGCAGATCCATGACGAGGAGAGTGGGGAGCCTCTGGTGGGTGTCACCGTTTACATGGAAGCCATTAATAAAGGGGCCTCCACTGCTGCGGATGGGCGCTTTCACTTCTTGCTCGCTCCCGGAACTTATGGGGTGGTGTGCCAGAGCATGGGCATGGAATCGCTGCAATTTACCCTGATGGTGCATTCTGGCGGGGAGCTGGAACTGGATATGAGGCGAACCCTGATTCCGCTGGATGAAGTAGTAGTTACGGCCGGCCGGCACGATCATGTGAGCGGCAATCAGATGGGCTATGAGCGGCTCAACTATAATGTGTTGAAGCAAGTTCCCCTCATCATGGGCGAAAGGGATATTCTAAATGTGGTGAAGTTGCTACCTGGTGTACAGAGTGTGGGGGAGGGCTCGTCCGGATTTAATGTACGTGGTAGCGGGGCGGATCAGAACATGATTTATATCAATAAGGTCCCGGTATATAACAGCGCTCACCTGTTTGGTTTTTTTACGGCCATCAGCCCGGAAATTGTGAAGGACTTCAGCCTGTATAAAAGCAACCTTCCGGCCTCCTTCGGGGGCAGGTTGGCCTCCTTTTTTGACATCCAGACCAGGCAGGGAAACATGAAACGTTTGTCGGCACGGGCAGGGATCAGTTCGGTTTCGGCCTATGCGGCCGTGGAAGGACCCCTGAAGAAGGACAAAAGTTCCGTTGCCCTGAGCCTGCGATCCACCTATTCGGACTGGATCCTGAAACTGATGGAAGATCCCCAGCTCAGAAACAGTGAAGCCGGATTCAGCGATGCGAGCGGGGTCTATACCCTGAAAGCCAGCGACAGGACCCGCCTGAAGGTGTTCGGTTATTTGAGCAGGGATCGCTTCAAACTGGGTACTGTTCAGGCATATGCCTATGGCAACCTCGGGGCGGCCGTGGATTTGCGCCATCGCTTCAATCAGCAGATCAACGGGAACCTGGCATTGATTTACAGCCGCTACCATTTCAGGAACCAGGATACTCAATTACAAACGGCCGGATATGAGCATGCCACTTATATCAAGCACTATGAGCTTAAATCTGATTTCGAGTGGCTGTCGCTGGGTAGGCATAAACTGACTTTCGGGGGCAGTGGGATCTATTACCGGCTGGACCGGGGTTCCATTGAGCCCTATGGAGCGACCTCTCTGAGGGAGCCGCTGGATCTGGGCCTGGAAAATGGCGTGGAGACCGCCCTCTACATGGCTGATGAGTTGACACTGACGGACCGTCTGAAAGTCTACACCGGGTTGCGTTTCTCCAGCTTCTTTTCTCTGGGGCCATCTGATGTAAGGACCTACACGCCGGGGATGCCACCTGTGGAGGAGAACATCAGGGACACCCTGAGCTTTGGGCGGGGAGAACTTAGCCGGGCCTATGCCGGACTGGAACCCCGGCTGAACCTGAGGTATCTGCTTACCGATCAGTCTTCCCTGAAATTCTCCTACAACCGTGGATACCAGTATCTGTTTGTGCTGAGTAACACGGTGGCCATGGCGCCCACGGACCAATGGAAGCTTGTTGACTATCATATTGCACCGCAGTTCCTGGACCAGTTATCAGCCGGTTATTATACAGACTTCCCCGGGGTGGGACTGAGCACCTCTGTGGAGCTTTATCGCAAATGGGGGCACCGGATTGTGGAGTATCGCGATGGTGCCAGTTTTACGGAGAGTCCCTATGTGGAAAGTACAACCCTTCAGGGGAAGCAGAAAGCCTACGGGGTGGAGACCATGATCCGGAGAGATGCCGGTGGACTGAATGGCTGGTTGTCCTA
>DAOWNM010000201.1 GCA_030642565.1 Bacteroidota bacterium
ATAAAGTAAAACAAACAAACAACACCATGAAAAAATTATTTGCATTGATAGCCGTATTCGGGATGCTTTTTATGGGAGCATCGATCTTTGCACAGGATGAAACAACGGAAACTCCTGCTGCTGAAGATACCACACAGGTTGCTGAAGAGGTTGTAACTGAACCAGTGGTTGCTGTAGAACCAGAAGCTGCCAAAGAAGAAGGTGGAATTGCTGTACTGCACACCACCCTGAAGACCAAATTCATTGAAGGTGGTGCCGGCTTTATGGGCGCCGTACTTCTGACATTGATCTTCGGTTTGGCCCTCTCTTTTGAAAGGGTCATCTACCTGAACCTGGCCACAACCAATACTGACAAGCTCCTTAGCGCTGTGGAAGAAGCCATGAATGATGGCGGAATAGAAGCTGCCAAAGAGTTGTGCCGCAACACCCGTGGTCCTGTTGCCAGTATCTTTTACCAGGGTCTGGATCGAGTTGATGAAGGAATTGATGTGGTTGAAAAATCAGTCGTATCCTATGGTAGTGTACAGATGGGTCTCCTCGAGAAAAATCTCTCATGGATCTCGCTGTTTATCGCCATCGCTCCAATGCTTGGTTTCATGGGAACAGTAATTGGTATGATTGAAGCATTTGATACAATTCAGGAACAGGGTGATATCTCCCCCACTATTGTTGCAGGTGGTATCAAAATCGCCCTGATTACCACGGTTACCGGTCTGCTGGTAGCTATTATCCTTCAGATTTTCTACAATTACCTGGTGTCTCAGATTGACGGTATTGTCAATAAGATGGAAGATGCTTCTATCTCACTTGTAGACATGCTGGTAAAACAAAATCTTAAAAAATAAGAAGCTATGGCTTTTTCTAATATAACAAAAATTATATTGTGGGTGGTTGCAGGAATCTCCTTGCTGGTGATGTTGTTCTTCTACATCAGTCCCAAGACGCTCGATTACGATGCGCTTGAACTGAAGGTGACAGATGCACTCACTCCTTTAGTTATGACTCCGATTGCTCCACTGCCCGTCGTTGACACAACTGAGGGCTCAGTGGAGGCTGAAGGTATGGCCGTAGCAGAAGATGAGGGAGATGCAATTACCACAGTTGAGGTATATGATACTTCAGAAATAAAATTGGGCAAGGTTCTCTCAGGATGGGAATACATGGTATGGTTCCGTACCGACATTGCGCTGGTATGGGCCTATATCCTTGTGCTCATCACACTCATTGCTTCTATCGTGTTCCCGCTTATTGCTGTAATCTCCAATCCCAAGGCCCTGGTCAGGTTGCTGTTAGTACTTGCCGGCGCTGCGGTGCTGGTGATAATTTCATACCTGCTGTCTAGCGACACAACCATTGATATCATTGGTTACTCAGGAACGGGAAACAGCGATCCGGGAACACTGAAGATGATTGATACAGTCCTGTTTGTGACATATATGCTATTTGGATTGGCCCTGGGGTCAATTCTCTATGCTGTTATTTCAAGGGCATTCAAATAAGAATCATTAGAAAAACAAAAACCGATGGCAAGATCAACACCGGAAGTAAATGGAGGATCACTGGCGGATATCGCCTTTCTCCTGTTAATATTCTTCCTGGTTACCACCACCATGGACACTGATACCGGGATCACCAGGCTATTGCCTCCCATACCTGATGCGGATCAAGAGAATGTCGAAGTAAAGGTGAATAAGAGGAATGTACTGGTGGTACTTCTCAACCGTAGCGACAAGCTGATGGTAGGCGGAGCAGAAATGGACAGACTAGACTTGAAAGACAAGACCATTGAGTTCTTTACCAACCCGCAGCACAGAGAGGATCTGCCGGTCATGGAAGATACTGAAGTGCCGTTTCCTCCGGGCAGCTCATCTCTGCTTCCCCCCAATGGAATATGGAGGGGCGAGGTCTCAAAAGGGGTGATTTCGCTTCAAAACGACCGTTCAACCACTTACGGGAAATATCTGCAGGTGCAGAACGAGTTGGTGGCAGCCGTGAACTTGTTGAGAAATGACTTCTGCAAGCTCTACTTCGATAAGGATTACGCAGATCTGAATACAGCAAATCCTATCGAAGAGGAGATTCAATCAGGAATCCGGAAAATCTATAAGATGAATATCTCCGAGTCGGAACCCAAAAACATAGGAGGACGTAACTGATGTCTAAATTTAAAAGAAAAAAAGGGAAAGGTCTTCCAACAATCAACACCTCATCCCTTCCTGACATTGTTTTCATGCTTTTGTTCTTTTTCATGGTGGCGACAACAATGAGGGAAACCGAGGTGCAGGTAAAAGTGAAAGTACCTGAGGCCACAGAGGTGAAGAAGCTGGAGAAGAAATCCCTTGTTAGTTACATATACATCGGACGCCCCGTTGCACACGTGGCCAAGCTGTATGGAACCGAACCCCTGATTCAGCTTAACGACAAGTTGGTGAGTGAAGAGGGTATCCCCTATGAGTCGATCCAGGATTTTACGCTCGCTGAGCGTGAAAAACTCCCGGAAGCTGACAAGAACAAAATGGTTATGTCGCTTCGAATCGACGAAAACATTACCATGGGTAAGGTGGATGATGTAAAGCAGGCACTCAGGCACGCAAAAGCGCTGATCATTAACTACTCGGCCCGAAAGGAGTACAGAGAGCAGGGAAGACAAAGATAACCGGAGAAAATCCAATCATACAGAGGGCACACCCACACGGGTTGCCCTCTTTTTTTTATAAGCTAGCCAAATATAGTCTCGCAGTTTAAATTTGCTGCGCAAATTATAGGCGGATGAAAAACAGGAATGCCTGTTGATAGTTTGGGCTACTCGTAGAGGGCGGCGTATAGCTGGTCAACCATATCCTGGAAGGTCTCCGGTTGATCAAAGATAGAACGCTTCTTAATGAATCGCTCTATGTGATAGAAGAGCTTGGTTTTATCAAACCCTGTATACTTCTCTATGAAACTATCGAAGTAGAGTTCACTGATGTTTTTGTCGTAAAGCTTCTTAACCGAGTTCCCGATACCAAAGAGCAAGTAGTACTTGGAGATCGGTTTTGCCGGATTCTCATAATCACAGTAGATCTTATCAACGTAGCTTCCGTTTTCATAGATCACCACCTCCCTGACAAATCCTTCATATGTATAGAAGACCCACTCCCCATGGCGCTGACGTGTCTTTTTAAATCCCTGGAACTTGATGGTTCCGTCATTATAGAATTCCATCTCGGGAATATATAACTTGCCACTGGGAGCCCTTACTTTACCATTTTCCAGGACCCTCTCCTCAATACCAAAATAGCTCAAGTAAGGCATGTCCCTGATAATCTCATTAGGTCGCGTGATATCTTCAATCTTCTCGTAATTGGCACCCGCAAACACCTCCTCTGAATGCTCAATAAACAGCTCCTGTTCATAAATACCATCCTCATAAGCCTTCCTGTCCCTCAATTTGGATATTAGCAGACCCATATCGCTGTGCAGACTGCCACTCAAATCTAAAAGGCTCATGGATGTAAGGATCATCTCCTTTTCATTTCTGAAGAGAAACGTGTTGAGTTTATCATGGTAGAGGATCCTTAGGTTCTTGAACTCCTTGAACCAGCGCTGGCCCCTGATCTGGTTACGCTCTTTTCCGTATAACAGGGTAATACGGACATTCCGCTGATCGGCCTGCTGAAACCTCAGAATCATACTCTCATGCAATCTCATCACCGGGGCACAAAAAACTATTTCATTGTTTGCCTCAGAAATCAGGCGATCAATCTGGTATGATGTCCCTACAGATGAGAGGAATTCAGCAGCCATAAAATCGGTCCAAATAATTATATCAAATTCTTGGTAGTGAAATTATGCAAAAAACAAACTGCCTCTTCAATGAAATATTAACAGGTAAAAGCAATTGTGAAATTTCTGAGCAAAGAGAAAAAAAGTCCTGATCAGATCAGGGCTAAAAAAAGTAGTGTGACCTCAGGAGGACTCGAACCCCCACCATGGGAACCGGAATCCCACGTTCTATCCTGTTAAACTATGAGGCCATTGTGGAGCGCAAAGTTAATAGTTTTTTATAATTTCGCACACTGTATCAGAAGCTGACAGAATGGATTATAAGTTTGCAGAAATCGAGAAGCGGTGGCAGGACTACTGGGAAGAGCATAAAACCTTCAAAACCGAGGATGACTACTCAAAACCAAAGTTTTATGTGCTGGATATGTTTCCCTACCCTTCGGGAACAGGATTGCATGTGGGCCACCCGGAAGGATATACAGCAACCGATATCGTTGCCCGCTATAAAAGGATGAATGGCTTTAATGTGCTCCACCCCATGGGATGGGATGCATTTGGATTGCCTGCCGAACAGTACGCCATCGAAACAGGGACCCATCCGTTGCTGACGACACAGAACAACTGTGATAATTTCCGAAGGCAAATTAAGTCGCTGGGACTGGGATATGACTGGGACCGCGAGATCAATACCACCGATCCGGGATACTTTAAGTGGACCCAGTGGATCTTTATCCGCCTGTACAATACCTGGTTCGATGAGGTGCTGCAGAAAGGACGGCCCATTGAAGAGCTTGAGGTACCCTCGGAGATCAAAGCTTCAGGAGAAGATGCCATCAACCAATTCATTACAGAAAAGCGACTGGCCTACTATGACGATGCGCAGGTATGGTGGTGCCCCAGCTGCAGGATTGTTTGTGCCAATGAAGAGGTGCTCAATGACGGCAACCACGAGAAGTGTGGAAACCCGGTTGAGAGAAAGAATCTTAAACAGTGGATGCTCAGGATACCTCAATATGCAGAGAGACTGCTGGACGGGCTGGAGGAGGTAGATTGGCCCGAGGGTGTTAAAGATATGCAGCGCAACTGGATCGGACGCTCCACAGGTGCCGAGGTGGATTTCCAGGTGACGGGAACCGGTGAAATCCTCAGGGTATTTACCACCCGTCCCGACACCCTCTTTGGTGCTACATACATGGTGGTTGCACCTGAACACCCCCTGCTGAAGAAGTTTACAACCACAGAACAGAAATCAAAAGTGGATGCCTATGTGGCCCAGGCCGGGTTAAAGTCGGAGCTGGACCGTTCGGACCTCTCCCGCGAGAAGAGCGGTGTCTCTACAGGCAGTTACGCCATCAATCCTGTGAACAATACAAAGATGCCCATCTGGGTAGCCGATTATGTGCTGATGGGTTATGGAACCGGGGCCATTATGGCTGTTCCGTGTCACGATACCCGTGACTTTGAATTTGCCTCTGCATTTTCGCTCTC
>DAOWNM010000167.1 GCA_030642565.1 Bacteroidota bacterium
ACAGCGATATTTGCGGGAAGCGACATCCCCACTGCACTGCGGGCCCCTTTTCCATTCTCTTCACCAAAAACATCCACTATCAGCTGACTGAACCCGTTGATGGTTTGAGGGTGCTGCTCAAACTCAGGATAGCAGTTTACCATCCCAAAGGTTTTGATAATGCGCTTGATCCTGCTCAGATCGCCTATCTGGGCTTTGATGGTGGAGAGCATGGTCAGACCAACCTGGCGTGCTGCCAGTTGTCCCTGCTCCAGATTCAGATCTTTACCCACTTTTCCCTTGATCAATTCACCGTTGCTCTGAACGGGGCCCTGACCGGATACATAGAGGTGGTTACCGGTAATAACCACAGGATAATAGATTCCTGCTGAAGGAGGGGCCGGGGGAAGTTCCAGTCCCATTGCTTTGATTTTTTCTTCTACTTGACTCATTGTGCTGTATTTTAGTTCTATATAAAAATATTCAGTAGCATTACACCTGCAAGTCCAACCACTCCAATAATAGTCTCCATCACGGTCCGGGTGGCCAAGGTCTCCTTTAATGTAAGGTTGAAGTACTCTTTAAACAACGCTTCTACAGTGTCGTCGAGAGAAAGTCCCATGCTCAGGCCCACGAAAAGCGAGACGATAACAAAAGAGATAGAGGCGTTGATCTTTCCCACTGTAATGAGTAGCAGAAGCATGATAACACCAATGATAACAATCAAAACCGGCATGGTTAATTTTCCTTTGAGAAAAATTAAAGGTAGTCAATCAGGGTTATTTTCTTTTTAATATGGCTACCCAGCCGCCTCCGCTGGCGAGATTGACTTTTAATGTCTCATTTTTATCGGTGGAAGTGTGGATCAATTTATAGTCCTCGGCAAACTTGTTGGCATTCACTCCATCCTGTATGAGTTGCAGATCATATTTGCCATCGGGAAGAAAATCCAGTGGAATCTCAAAATTGCGCGCTGTCCAGTCGGTCATGGCACCCATATACCAGTCATTTCCGCTACGACGGGCAATAACCAGGTAATCTGAAACTTTGGCTTCCAAAACGCGGGTTTCATCCCATACCTGGGGGATCTGTGTGATAAAACGGGTGCACTCCATCTCTTTTCTATATCTGCTGGGTGAATCGCATAGCATCTGGAGGGGACTCTCGAAGATGACATATTTTGCAATCTCGTGGCACCTGGTTCCCAGTCCGGACGGACGTTCAAAACTTATCATGTGGTTGATCAGGTGTGCATTGGACATGGCTCCCGGAGTATAATCCATGGGTCCGGCCACCATCCTGGTAAAGGGAAGGGTCAGGTTGTGTTCCGGTGTGATATCATGGCTCCATTTGTTATTCTCGTTCCCCTTTACCCCTTCAAAGGTGATCACATTGGGATACTCCCTGTGCAGTCCGGTGGGCTTGTATGCTCCGTGAAAATCGACTAGCAATTCCAGTTTGGCAGCTTCAACAGCCACATTTTTATAGTAGTTTACCATCTGCTGGTCGGCCCGCTGCATGAAATCTATCTTTACCCCGGCTATACCCCAATCCTTGTAAAGAGCCAGTATTCCGGGAATATCCTGATACAGCGGTTTCCATAATAACCATAATATGATTCGGACACCTTTATCATTGCCGTAGCGAACGAGTTCATCGATATCCAGCGTGTCGTTTGAGGCACCGATATCTGTGGTGCTCTTCGACCATCCCTCATCCAGTATGATATACCCGATTCCATTTTCGGATGCAAAATCGATGAAGTATTTATAGGTTTCAGTGTTTAATCCCGATTCAAAATCGACACCGTAAATATTATTGGCATTGTACCAGTCCCATGCGATCTGACCAGGCTCGATCCAATCAGTATGATCCAGTTTTGAGGGAGTTGCCAACTGGTAGACAAGGCTGCTCTCAACAATATCGCTGTCTTCACCAATGATAAAGAGCCTCCAGGGGAAAGAGCGGTTCCCTTTTGTCTTAGCGATATAATCAGCCTCTTTGGTAATCACCTCATCCCGGTCTTCACCGCCTGGTCTTGGAACAACCTCCAGTATATATTTTGGGAAAAGCGCATCAAAACTGTTGACACCTGATTTCTCCAGGAACAGATTGGGATAGTCATCCAGGTCGGACTCGGTAAAAAGAACCTTTACTCCATTGGTGCTACTGGTTAGCAGAGGCAGTGAACAGAACTTCTCTTTCCGGATTGTGTTGAGATCTGTGTAGATATAGAGACGCTCATAGTGTGACATAAGCGACTCCTCTTCAGGAAACCAGGCTGTGGCGCCATTGCCATAATCGATGCTCATCTTCTCTGATTGCACAACAATATCATTTTTCATGGTGGTGATAAACCGGTAGGAACAACCATGGTTGTATGCCCTGAACTCAAGTTCATAATTGCCCCTGAATTTGAGTTTTAACATGCTGTATTCATCTGTTATAACTGAAGATTTGGTCGAAAGCGGAGCTTCAATCAACTCTTTGACACTGGCTCTGTATTTGTTTTTTACTTTTGAAGATATTCCTAATTCTTCTTCACCTTCCAATTCCAATGAGATGCCATTGACATCAATCACATTTGCATCCTTGTAGTCAACCGAGAAGGAGATCATATCATCTGTCTTGATTGTAACAGTAAGCTGATTATCAGGAGATTTCAGTTTATACTCCTGGGCTGTTGAGGTTAGCGAAATGGCCATTGTTGCAATGGTTAGCAACACCATTTTCATAAATATATCTCCATTCATAATCATTTTCATTGTTGAATGCTTTTGGTTTAATTAGTTTGACGAATAAATTGGCTTCGGTCGGGAATTTACGCCTGGCAGGCTACTTGATATCCCTGATCCTCATGGAGATCACTTCTCCCAGTTCGGTGTCGATCTTGAATATCTTGTAGAGGACCGATTTCCCTACCAGCAGGGAGCTTGCAACGGAATTGGATACTCCTTCATAGCTGACGGTAACGAACCAGTGGGCCTTATCCTCAGTCATTTCCACCTCTTCAAGCTGCATATTTTCTGCATCTGGGAAAAAGAATACAAGGTACTCTTTGGCTTTGTCGGTGGCCTCTTTAGCATTAATCATTATCTAAAGATAGGGAAAACTACTTCAATCCGCTAGTAGTCCTCCTCCTTCATCTTCATGTAGGACTGGGGATGGAGGCAGGCCGGGCAGTTTTCCAATGCTTTCTCTGATTCATATACATAGCCACAGTTCATGCATTTCCACCACACTTTTCCATCTTTCATAAAGACCTTATCTTCGGAGATGTTCTGGAGCAGTTTCAGGTAGCGTTTCTCATGTTCAGCCTCTACCTTGGCAATCATTTTAAATGCAGATGCAACTTTGGGAAACCCCTCCTCTTTGGCGATCTCGGCAAAAGTGGGGTAGAGGTCTGTCCACTCCTCGTTTTCACCTTCAGCAGCGGCTTTCAGGTTCTCAGCGGTGGTTCCCACGATGCCTGCAGGATAACTGGCAGTGATCTCCACCATTCCTCCTTCCAGGAAGCTGAAAAAGCGCTTGGCATGTTCTTTCTCCTGGAGAGCGGTTTCCATGAAGATCGCAGCAATCTGCTCAAATCCCTCTTTCTTGGCCTTTTTGGCAAACATTTCATAGCGGTTCCTGGCTTGAGATTCACCAGCAAAAGCTTTCAGCAGGTTCTGTTCTGTTTTTGTTCCTTTTAGTGAATTTTCCATTGTAAGTTGATTTATAGTTTAATGAATTCAGATTTCTCTTCTCCGCAGACCGGACATACCCAGTCGTTGGGCAGGTCGTCAAATTTTACGCCCTCTTTCTCCTCATCGTAGATATAGCCACATGCGGGGCACTCATACTTTGCAAAATCCTCTCCTTCTGCAGCTTCTTCAAGCTTGGCTTTGTCAAGATAGGTGGGGGCATTTTTTGGTGCCGCACCCTTCTTCACCTTCCGGTAGTAAAGATAAGTAAGGGGTTCGGCTTCATCATCCAATACCTCGGCGCCGACCAACTCCCCAATAAACATCAGGTGGGTACCCACATCGATGGTTTCTACCATCCTGAACTCCAGGAAGGCGATGGCATCATCAAGGACAATGGGGACCCCGGTCTCTCCGTAACGGACATTCATTCCTTTTAGCTTATCTGTATCTTTTCCGCTTTTATAGCCAAAGGTGCCGATGGTACCGGTTCCTGCATCAATTTGAAGCACCGAAACTGAAAAAGCTCCTGATTTCCGGATCAACCCGGCCGTATGGTTCTCTTTATTGCAGCAGGTGGCAAAACGTGGAGGATCGGAGGTAACCTGGAATACAGTATTGGAAATATACCCGTTGCCGTTCTCTTCCGATCCCGAACAGACTACATAAAGTCCGTAGGAAATCTTGAAAAGTGCTTTGTAATCGATCATGTCGGATGATGTAAGTTTGCTTGAACTAAAGTTAGGGTATTGACTGCTATTCACAAGCTGTAGGTGCTTATTGATTTTAGAGCTCATACCAGAAGGCATCGTGCATCACCTCAAGGCTTTTGGGAACGGCCTCCATGGGATCGGCATTGCCTTCAAACTCTACAGAGATATACCCCTTGTAATTGTGCCTGCGCATGATCTCGCCAATGCGGGGGTAGTCCAGTTCAAGGGTATACCATTTTCCACCTCCATAATAGGTTTTGGCCTGTATCAGGAAGGCTTCCGGGGCCAGCTGCTCCAGCTTATCATAGGGATCCTCAAGGAAATTTCCGGTATCGAGGGTCACCTTCAGCCAGGGGGAGTCGATGGCATCCACAATGCGCTTCACTCCCTCTGGTGTACGTCCCAGTCCCCAGTGGTTTTCCAGGCCCAGTACCACTCCGCATTTTTGGGCCACCGGAATACACTCGGCAATGGAGTCTATGACCCATTTGAAACCGTCATCCTCGGTAAAACCTTCAAGAACCGGCTCTATCCCTCGGTTCTCCATCAGGTGGTCGAATGACTTGCTGGTTCCCCAGCGGCCGGTATTCAGTCGCATGGTAGGAATACCCAGCTGGTAGGCCAGTTCGATCTGGTGGATGGTCTTCTTGATCTCACTATTCCTTTTCTCTTTTTCAGGGAACACATAACCCTGGTGAGTGGAGAAACCCATCAGATCAAGTCCACTGTGGAAAGCATGTTTTTTCAGCTTATTCAGATAGCTGTTCTCTTCTGAGGTCATCTGTACCAGGAGCAGCTCAATGCCGTCAAAACCCATGGCCGCAGCTTTGTCGATGCACTCCTCGATGGGGCTGTTCTCGGGCGGACCGTTGAACTGCCAGAAGGAGTAAGTAGATACCCCAATGGGATTCTGTCTGATTTTTTTCTTTGGCTCTTCAGCAGGGGTGGATGTTTCACCTGTAGTGCATCCTGCAAGCGCGGTTCCTGCTGCAGCAAGAGCGCCTGCCTGTAAAAAGTTTCGTCTGTTAATCATGTTCGATTGTTAGTTGGTTTATAAGTGCAGAGATCCACTGTTGATCCATTTTGGATTCATCTATCTGCCGGATCAGGTGGACCATATGACGGTTCACCGATGCCCAGAGTTTGACCAGTTCGTCCCAATCCTCCTCCTGGTATTTCTGGATGGCGATCCATCGGTCGTTGTTGCCCAGGTTGGCATAATCAGGGTAGTTTACCGGGCTCTTTTGGTAGTGCATGTGGATCACCCGGTGTGTATTGTTGGTTGCCGAGTCTACCATATGGCCAACGATTTGCCTGATGCTCCTCTCCTGGCGGTTCTTCCTGTTGGTGATGGTTTTCTCCGGCAGGGCTGCCAATTTTATCTCCCAATTTGAGATCAGAGTGGTGAGTTCTTTACCGATCTCTTTAAAAGTTTGAATCATATCCTTCGAACCCTTGGTTCCAGGTCGGTCAGTTCGGCAATGCGAACCGGATGGCCCGATTCAATGCTCTTTCGGGCTGCAATTCCGATGAGTATCGACATGGCGCCGTCCCTGATACCGGCAGGCCGGTCGAAAGGATCTGCCTTTCCGGGGGTTTTGAAAATCTGGTTATGAAGCAGTCTGTCTCCTCCGCCATGTCCTCCTTTCTGGTAATCCACATTGTAAACCTTATAATCGTTCCACAGTTTATGAACGATTACCGGTTCTCTGTGCAGCACCTTGTCGTCCTGCGACATCTCCAGTTCGTGCATATCGGACTGACTGATATTTTCGCTGTTCATAAAAGGAATATCAAGCCAGGAATCGATGCGACCATCCATTCCGTTAAAGGAGATTTTCCACCCTTCGTAAGGTGAATAGGTGGTCAGAGAGTAGTTGACATACGT
>DAOWNM010000122.1 GCA_030642565.1 Bacteroidota bacterium
ATGCCAAGTACCGCAATGCACGGACCAGGGCCAGGGAAGCCGAAACCAGGATCAAGACCAAGATCTTTACCAAGGAGAATCTCTACCTGCGGGAGGGGAAGGCCCGCTATGTGGTACATAACCTGAAGACAGAAAACATCTCTGTTGAAGTTTTTGACGAAAACAACCAACCCGTGGAGGTTAAGACGGAGGTTCTCAGTAATACACGGATCAGGATCACCTCGGAAAAGGCGGTCCGCAGCGCCCTGGTGAGGGTGACCGGAACCATCGAAAAGGGAGAGAGCCCGTTGATTTTTATTGCAGAATCCACTATCAGGATCCTGATGAGTGTCCGAACTCTGAACCTCACCTATTCGAGGAGCGGTGGAACCCTGCTGCCCGGTTATAATTACGGAATAGATAATTTCGGATTCGGAACGCATATGGTAGGTGGGCAGATGGAACCGGGTTGGGCTTTTATTACGGGATGGCAGGACCAGGGGTACGCATACAACTCATTTGGAAGGGGTGCACTTACCACCGATCAGACCCTCAATGAACCTTATGCAATGAACCATACCGAGCGGTTTACCGCCAGGATGACTATTGAACCATTCAATGGATTGAAAATTGATGTGACTGCAAACCGGATGTTCTCCTCCAGTTTTTCTGAATATTACACAGCCAGTGCAGACGGCTCCCTACCTGCCGATTCGGCGCGGGGAAGAATATTTAGTGGAAACTTCAGCATGTCCTATATCTCCCTGGGAACAGCGTTTGAGAAGATCGATGACAAGGTGGAGTCGTCCGAATCATTCGACCTGCTTAAGAGCGAGTACAGGAAGACCATCTCCCACCGCCTGGGCAGAGAGTATACCAATAATACCGGAGTAGTGCTGCCACCGGACAGTTCCAATTTAGACTATGTGGCCGGTTATGGACCCACCTCGCAGGATGTGTTGATCCCTGCTTTTCTGGCGGCATATGGTGGAAGATCGCCCAATGACATCGCCTTGAAATCTATAAGATCGATTCTGCAGATTATGCCCAACTGGCAGGTGCGTTTCGACGGATTGGGAAAGATTGAAGCACTTCAGAGGTATGTGAACTCCATTGTAATGAACCACTCCTACCGCTCCACATACAGCGTTGGTTCCTTTATCAACAATCCGTTTTACGTAGCTGACACCATCAGCGGGGTTCCCATTATAACCGACCTGCAGGGGAATTTTATGGTGGAACAGAATATCAATACGGTGAGCATCAATGAAAATTTCAGCCCACTCTTCGATATCAATATGGACTGGAAGAACAGCCTGACTACCCGTGTCGAGTACAAGCGTTCCAGGACCGTAGCCATGAATATGGCCAATACACAGGTGAATGAGGTGAATAGTGCTGAATTCATTGTTGGGGCAGGTTACAGGTTCAATGAGGTTCCATTGATCATTAATAAGAAGGAACTCTCCAGCGATCTGAATATTCGGTTCGATCTTTCCATGCGGAACAACCGGACGGTGATCCGGAAACTGGAGGATCTCTCGGGCAGCGAGATTACGGCGGGACAGACCATCTTCAGTCTGAAAGCTTCGGCTGATTATATGCTGAGCGATAAGTTTACTGTCAGGGCTTTTTACGATCAGCGACTTACAACGCCTTATATTTCAAATAGTTATCCGAATGCAAATTACAATGTTGGGTTCAGTATGACATTCACTCTGTAACTCTGAACCGTACAATTTTATGATTTTAAGCAGGTAGAACTTCATCAGGAATGTATTACATTTGAATAACTAATAATTATTATTTATGAGCGTTCCTACAGAACTAAAGTACACCGCCGAACACGAATGGGTTCGTGTGGAAGGTGATGAAATTGTGGTCGGAGTGACCGATTTTGCCCAGGGAGAACTGGGGGATGTGGTATTTGTTGAGATAGAGACCGATGGAGAGGCCCTTTCAAAGGGAGATACTTTTGGAACCATAGAGGCTGTTAAGACTGTTTCGGATCTTTATATGCCTGTTGATGGAGAGGTAATTGAAGTAAATCCTGCCCTCGAGGATACTCCTGAACTGATTAATTCAGAGCCTTTTGAAGGTGGATGGATGATCCGGATAAAGATGGCCGATCCTTCCCAGCTGGATGATTTAATTTCGGCCGATGAGTACAACAACCTGATCGGGTAAAGTATTACCTCCCTGGTTTTCGGCAGGATTTTTGCGTGGTATTCATCACAATGAACCCTGCATAATGAAAAAATTATACTGCCTGCTCGTCATTGCCCTGGTAATGACCTCGTGTGTTGCTCCAGGTGTGGTGACACAGCTTACACCGGAAGCACCCGAAGGGCATTACGAAATGGGGCGCGAATATATATCCCTTAGTAACGACAGCATTGAGGTTGAGCTGGGGTATGATGGGATCCTGGGTGAAGACCTGGTATTCGATTTCGTGGTACATAATACCACTGCTGACACCCTCTTTATTCTGCCTAATGATTTCTATTATATGATACTCGATAGTGCCAATTCCGATGCTGCTCCCCATACGCTTTGGATGGCGGTGCATCCGGACAAAGTGTTGATGCACTACGATAAGACTCTGGAAGAGACGAAAGAAGCGAAAAACATGAACTCTTTTTTTGGGGTCCTTCAGGCAGGTGTAAGTATCCTTTACAATACGGCTGGTTTTATTGCCACCGAAAATCCCGCATATCTCGCTGATGCAGTTCTCCAGACGGTGGGTACTGCCGATCAATATATTTCACAGGATAAGATGATCAGTTCAGAGATGAAGATGATTAGTGAAGAGAAAGGGGTGGTGGAGGGGGAGATCTTCAGAGCATGTGAGGTTCTGCCAGGGAGGATGATCAGCGGGTATGTCTATTTCCCAAAGCATAACAATACCGCCTATTACATGTTCTGTTTTCCCATAGAGAACCAGCTTTTTCAGTTTGTTTACAATCAGCGAAAAGAGCTGGTTTACAACTGATTCTTAAAATTGTTTCAGTCAGGTTGAGGCCTCCAGGTCCTCTGGTGATTCATCCCTGCCACTGTTATTTGTATAACCTGCAACAAGCGGGTCGGCAGAGATCTCTTTGTATAACTCCCTGTTACGTGTCACATCGATGGCCAGATAGAGGGCATTTCTGAAGGAGTCGGCCGATGCTTCGTTCTTTCCTGCCAGTTCATAGGCTGTTCCATGGGCCGGACTGGTTCGAACCACCGGCAGGCCGGCAGTAAAGTTCACACCACTATCCATGCTTAACGATTTAAAGGGGGCAAGTCCCTGGTCGTGGTACATAGCCAGAACTGCATCGAAACGACTGAACCGGCCTGCGCCAAAAAAACCATCAGCAGCATAGGGTCCGAATACTGTAATACCGAGCTTTTTGGCCTGATTAATGGCTGGGGTAATGACCTTCTGCTCTTCGCTGCCAAGCAGACCGTCATCGCCAGCATGCGGATTGAGTCCCAATACAGCGATGCGGGGATTCCTGATACCAAAGTCTACCAGCAGTGACCGGGCAAGAATCTTTAATTTTTCAATAATCAGCTCTTTAGTGATCAGCGAGCTTAACGCTGATATGGGCACATGTCCGGCTACCAGCCCTACTTTTAAGAGGTCACTGACCATTAGCATCATCACCTCATCGACTTTGAAACGGGCCTGCAGGTACTCAGTATGGCCACTGTAATTGAATTCGGAGTGCTGGATATTCTGTTTATTGACAGGTCCGGTGACCAGCGCATCAATTTTACCTGATTCCAGGGCGTCTGTGGCTGCTTTCAGTGCTTTGAAAGAATCAATTCCTGCGCTTTCAGTAGATTTACCAAGTTCCACACGGATGTTCTCATCCACACAGTTGATGATATAGGTTTTATTTCCCCTGGCTTCGTCTGGTGAATTGATCCCTATAGGAGAGAAGTTCTCAATATCCAGGGCTTTTTTGTGGTATGCTGCCACTTTGGGGGAACCATAAATAATAGGAGTACAAATCTCATTGATTCGACTATCCATCAGGGTTTTTATAATTACCTCGTAACTGATCCCGTTGATGTCACCATGGGATATTCCTATTTTGATTTTGTCTTTCATGGATTGTTTAGATTAATGGGACCGGTTGAGAAAGAAGTGAAAGAGGATCCTGACACCTACACCGCTGCCTCCTTTACCCCTGTAGTTGAATGGGACCTTGTTGTATGAGGGTCCGGCAATATCCAGGTGGATATATGGATAATCGGTAAAGTGCTCAAGAAATTTTCCAGCGGTGATGGCCCCGGCATATTTCCCACCAATGTTTTTCAGATCCGCAATATCTGATTTCAGTTGTTCCTTATATTCGTCCCAGAATGGGAACTCGGCCACTCTTTCGGAACACTGTTCGCCACTTGCTTTCAGGTTTTCCATTACTTCACGGGCTGCATTTCCCATACCCACTATACCAAATTTGTCAATGGCCATATGTGCAGAACCTGTAAGTGTGGAGAGTTCAATAACCAATTCGGGATCATACTGTTTTGCATAACTGAGTGCATCGGCAAGTAGCATGCGCCCTTCGGCATCGGTATTTAGTACTTCAACAGTGGTGCCATCATACATGGTGATCACATCGCCGGGAACATAGGCATTGCCATCGGGCCTGTTATCAGTGGCAGGTACCAGTCCAACCACCCAGACAGGAAGTCTGTTTTTTGCCACCGCATAAAATGCACCGGCAACAGCAGCGGCTCCACCCATATCGCATTTCATATAGTCCATGGAGTTGAGTGTGGGCTTCAGACTGAGTCCCCCGGTATCAAAAACCACTCCTTTCCCAACCAGTACGATGGGACGCTCATTGACGGCATTCTCCGGTTTCCATGTGAGAATGGAGAAGGTGGGTGGGTCCACACTTCCTTTATTAACAGCCAGCAGTCCCCCCATTTTCAATGATTCGATCTTTTTTTTGTTGAATACCTCCACTGTATAACCGGAAGCATTACCCATCTTCTCGATCTCATTGGAAAGCTGAACCGCAGTCAGGTAGGAGAGGGGTTCATTCACCAAGTCACGGGTCAGATAAACAGCATTGACCAGGTTCTCCAGGTTCTTCACATGATCTTCGGAAAGGCCTTCATCCTGAAGGTACAATTCATTTAGGGGATGTTTCTTGGTATGATTTGCCGACAGATATTTCAGGAACTGGTAGTTGGTCAGTGCCACCCCTTCGGCAAAAGCTATGCACTCATCCTGTTCCACTCCTCCATTGATCACAGTGACCGATGTTAACTCATGATCAATTAAAATAGGATGAATCTCAAATCCTGCTTTCCTGGCATTTTCGAGCCGGGTGGTTTTTGGCACATCTTCATTTTCAAGGCTCCTGAAGAGAACCACATGGTCCAGTCGGTTCAGAATGGCTACATTTTTTTCCCCGGCCATCCGCTTACTGATATACGATTTCTCTGCCGGGTCTGTTATAAATCCATCTAGCTCAGCTTTTTTCCTCACCAGTATGATCCGGCTCCCCTCAATATCTCTTTTCTTGGTCTTGTTAATCTTCATCTCAATCCTGTTTATCCACGGGAAGTGTAAATGTAAAGGTGGATCCCACTTCAGCTTTACTCTCTATCTCCAGTGTTCCATTGTTTTTTTCAAGCAGGTCCTTTACCAGCTGCAGTCCGAGTCCGGTTCCGATCTCCTGGTCGGTCCCGGCGGAACTGCTCAGTGAACCCTCTTTTTTGAACTGTTCCAGGTATTCGGGTTTCAGGCCGACACCTGTATCGATTACTGAGCAGTAAATTTTATCCAGCTCCTGCCAGGCCCTGATTTGAACCGAGCCTTCCCTGCGTGTAAATTTGATGGCATTCGCCACCAGGTTTCGCAATACAATATTCACCAAAACCAGGTCGGCGTACGCTTTAATTCCAGGTTCTACATCGGTGGTATATGCAATCTCCTTCTGAATAGCCATGTGATAATAAAGCGACACTACCTCTTTCACCAGCTTATCCATTTCAATCTGCACAGGAACGATATTCAGGCTCTCGGATTCACTTCGTCCCCAGTAAAGCAGGTTGTCGAGGAGGGTGACGGCCGCCTGGGAGGATTCACGAAGGGAATGAACAATATGCTTCTTGGAAGCGAGTTCTGGTTTGGCAATAAGGAGGTCGGAGAACTGTGCCACACTGGCAATGGGATTTTTAAGATCGTGTGCGATCACCGACAATACCCTGTTTTTAAACCTGAGAGAGGACTCCAGCCGGAGCCGCTCGGTATAATCTCTGATCCATTGCATCATAAGCAGCACAGCCATAGCAATTATAAAGAGATGGAAGGAGATCTGTGAAAGATAGTTGCTGTAGGCAGAGCCAGCTGAATTGGCCAGCAGAATATCGTTTACCAGCGTATAGATAAAAAAGGAGAGTGATACAAAGAAGACAGCATCCATCACTCTTCCCTTAACTGTGCCAATCAGGCTGATAACAAGGTAATGGGTAAGGAAGAGCACCAGAAGGGGTTGGTAACCCAGCATTTCGTATGCGAAGAGATGCACCGGTAATAGAAACAGGGAGACGCAGGCCAGGGCCATCACAATGGTATTGACCTGAATGATGCGTTTCATATATCGAAGTGGAAACAGCTTATGGAGAAAGATCATCCCGAAAAGAAACGCCAGGTAAGAGCCCAGGTACTCCAACCTGATCTGCCACGGCCAGGAGGTATCGACAAAGAAGATGGTGAGGTAGAGACCCGTATTGACCGCTCTTATCAGCATACCCATGGTGGTTAGGGCAAACAGTAACATTGTGATCTGCTTCCTGGTAAAGGACCATAAGATCAGGAAAAAGATCATAAAGAAGAAGAGAACCCCGATAGTGGAATAGTTAAATATCCGTTGTCTCTCCTTCCTTAGTTGCACTTTATCGGGATAGCCTACTACAACCGGTTTCCAGAATCCGCCCCTGCGGTGATGAAAGTTGGACACCTGGATCAGGATCTGAACGGTATCGCAATCTTCCATATAGCAGAAGCTTGCTGGTTCATACCAGGGTTTCTCCTCTTCCAGGTTGGTTCCCACCTCACCGTTCTTCCCAGCCAACCAGTCGTTGAGGTAAAATTTGTATGCAACATCGAATACAGGAATATCAAAGCATATGGTTGAATGAAAGTCCTCCGGGAGAAAAACCTTCAAGCTGAAGGTACCGTATCCCGATCCGGTGAGTGATTTGCCATCAACTTCGTAACTCGTCCAGTAAGAGGGAACAGTTACAGGAATTCCTGATGTTTGGTATTGGTTATAACTTTCGGGTGTAAGCAGTTTCTCCCAATGGAATATCCATTCTCCGTTCAGGTTGATGATGGTTTGATCATTCAATATGCTCTCCCTTAGATCAAGAACTCCGTTATTTGGAACCGGAAAGCTCTGGTTTCCGGAGAGTGTTGTAACTCCGAAAGTTAGAAACAGATTCAGTATGAAGATGATCCTTTTCATCGTTAGCAAATGTAATAATAAATTGACTTTAACAGCGCATTGTTGTATTTTGCAGAGATGGGATGGCAGGCTATATAGCCTTCATAATACATTAACCAAAAAACTTAAATCATGAGATACACAATTCTTTCTGCTTTAATTATTGCTGCATTTGCAGTTACAGGCTGTGAAAAAGCTATAGACTATGAAAAGGAAAAAGCTGCCATTATTGAAGTAATGAACAAGGAGACACAGACTTATATTGATCGAGATTTTGAGGGGATGTATTCAACACATTTACAGGATTCCACGAATATTCGGTTAACCGCAGGCGCAGATAATTATGTGTTCGCAGAAGGTTGGGAGGAGGTTTCAAAACATATGACTGGGGATCAGACAGAGG
>DAOWNM010000253.1 GCA_030642565.1 Bacteroidota bacterium
ATCGGTCCCCTGGGAGGTATCTGTAGCTGTCTGAAACAGTCGTCCAGCGAGATGAACCTGGTGCTCTCCTACGATATGCTCCTGGTAAATGAATCGTTGTTCAGGCTGCTTATCAGTGAAGGTGAAGTGTATGATATTGTACTGCCCGTTATGCAAGAGAAGAGACCTGAGCCACTCTGCGGACTTTACAAAAAGAGTATTACCGGTGTGATGGAAGAGATGATAGCACAGAACGATTTTGCAGTAAACCATCTGCTGACACGGTGCAACAGCAAGATTGTACGGATTACAAAAGAGATGGAGTGCTGGCTTCCGGATCTGTTCCTGAATATCAACAGTAAGGAGGATCTCAATCGCATACCGTCCGATTTCGGAACATAGCAAGATGAAGAGTGAGTTAAATTCAATTTGGTTGAAAGCAGCAGTAGCAGGCGGATTGTGGGCCAGTTTTGAGATCATTGTCGGAAGTCTGCTTCACAACCTGCATATTCCCTTTTCGGGTACCATCCTGGCCACTTTTTCAGTCATATTGATGATCTCCTTTCTGCAGGTCTGGAACGAAACCGGATTGATCTGGAGGGCCGGACTAATCTGCGGATTGATGAAGTCGCTCTCGCCCAGTGCGGTGATCCTGGGACCCATGACCGGAATTATGATGGAGGCCCTGTTTATGGACCTGCTTATATTTTTGATGGGCCGTAATATGATGGGGTATGTCCTGGCGGGTATTGCCGCCCTGCTCAGTACCATTCTGCATAAACTGGCCAGTCTCTTTATCCTGTATGGCTCCGACCTGGTTACCATCTATGTCAACCTTTTCCGGTTCCTTCAAAAGCAACTGGGACTGGAAGAGGCGACTCCGAAGGATCTGATTATGGGATTCATTGTTCTATATATCCTGGTGGGTGCTGTTGCTGCACTGGCAGGCTCTTTCATGGGAAAGAGGGCCCTTCGCATACAGAATGAGGGCAGCTCCATTGCCAAACCCTCCGATCCCTTTGCATCCGCCTGGCAGGATGCGGATCCAAACCAACCCTTCCGCATCCTCCTGCTCTTTCTGCATGTGATCATGATTCCAGCCCTCCTGCTGCTGATCAACCGGTTTGGTCTTCAGTTTCAATCAATTATTCCCGCCGGACTCTACCTGGTGTTCCTGCTCCTCTACTACAAGCGGATCATTCACCGCTTGAAAAAGCCTTTCTTCTGGAGCCAGCTGTTGTTGATGACCCTGCTTGCCGGTCTCTTCTGGCACCCACCTGAGGGGAATGACTTCCGCCTGGAAAACGGTTTCCTGGTGGGACTGGAGATGAGCCTTCGGGCTGTTCTGATCGTCTCAGCCTTTTCAGGACTCTCTGTAGAGATCAGGAACCCGCGGGTAACACGCTACCTGTTGGGAATCGGATTTGGTAGAGCCTACGCCGCCCTCTCTCTTGCTTTCAATTCTTTACCGGTCATGCTTGAGCGGTCAGCCACCCTCTCCACCTTTCTCAGGAGACCGTTCTATGCATTTTCCAGTATGCTGATGGAAGCGGAATTGTGGCTGCAATGCTACCAAACACAACTTCGTAATTAATTTATCATCTTTCTAAATAGCCGTATATCACTCTATATATGCATTTTACAATATATGTCATTATTTACATATTTATGTTTTTGCATATTTTAGAATTACTTTTACAGCCTCAAATTTCTAACTTGTTTTCTCTACAAAAAGAACCATTCGATGACGAACCGAAGAGATTTTATCAGGATTTCCGGATTGGGAATGGGAGGATTGGCTGTAAGCGCTTCAAGTTTAGGTGTTTATAAAAACCTGGCCTCATCACCTCCCAAAGGCGCAGAACTCAGCGTTGATACAGACCGGACGCCCACCATTTGCGAAATCTGTTTCTGGAAATGTGCCGGATGGGTCTATAAAAACCAAGAGGGCAAGATCTGGAAAGTCGTTGGAAATGATGAGGACCAGCATAGCAACGGCCGTTTCTGTCCCCGTGGAACCGGCGGACCGGGAATGTACTATGATGAAGACCGCCTTAAAACACCCCTGATCCGGACCGGGGAGAGGGGAAAACAGATCTTCCGTGAAGCCAGCTGGGATGAGGCATTCGATTACATTGCCAGAAAAATGAGGGCGATCGCCGAGGAGCATGGTCCTGAATGTCTGGCGCTGCTAACTCACGGCTCCGGGGGTAAATACTTCGGGACCCTGTTGAAAGCTTTCGGTTCAAACAACATTGCCGCCCCCTCCTATGCGCAGTGCCGCGGACCCCGTGAGGTGGCCTACCATATGACCTTCGGCGAAGGGGTGGGCAGTCCCGAGCGAACCGATATCCGGGATACCAGATGCCTGGTGCTCATCGGTGCCCACCTGGGCGAGAACATGCACAACGGACAAGTTCAGGAGATGTCTGATGCTATCGACAAGGGTGCCTCCATCATCACAGTGGACCCACGTTACAGCATTGCTGCCAGCAAATCCAAGTACTGGCTGCCCATCAAACCGGCCACTGACCTGGCCCTGCTGCTTGCCTGGATCCATGTACTGATCTACGAGGAGAGGTACAACAGGGAATACGTTGAGAAATACACCTATGGATTTGAGCAGTTAAAGGCGCATGTCAAAAATATGACCCCTGAATGGGCCTATGGTATCACCACACTGGCCCCCGACCTGATCCGCAAATCGGCCAGGGAGATGTCCGATGCTGCTCCGGCAGTTATTGTCAACCCAGGTCGCCATGTGACCTGGTACGGCGATGATACCCAGCGCAGCCGGGCCATGGCCATTATAAACGGACTGTTGGGTTCCTGGGGACAAAGAGGTGGATTCTACAATCCGGAGACCGTTTCGGTACCCGACTGGCCCCACCCCCCATACCCGGTTCCTAGACGAACCTGGAGGGATGCCTACCCCGGAAAATATAACCTGGCTTACGAGACCATAGCATCCGGGATCTGCGATGCCACCATTCCAGACATAAACAGGGAGTGTAATTTCAAAGGGTGGATCGTCAATGGTACCAACCTGATTAAGACCATCCCCGATACATCCAAAACACTAGAGGCGATCCAGAACCTGGAGCTGCTGGTGGTGATCGACACCATGCCAATGGCCATCACCGGTTGGGCCGATGTGGTGCTTCCCGAATGCACCTACCTGGAACGGTACGATACCATCCGGAACTCTCCCCACCGCAAGCCAGCCATCGCCCTTCGAATGCCAGCCGCCGATCCGCTCTACAATACCAAACCGGCTTACTGGATGGCCAAGGAGCTCTCCAATCGACTGGGGCTCGAAGCCTATTTCAGCTGGAACTCCATCGAGGAGATGCTCGACTGGCAGTTGAAGCAGGTAGGGACCTCCCTGGAAGAGATGCAGCGGATCGGGGTGAAAACCTTTGAGCGTTCCTATGATGACCTCTACTTTGATAAGGAGCAAGAGATAGAATTCTTAACCAATACCGGAAAGATCGAACTCTACAGTACAGAACTGGCTGCTGAGGGATTTGATCCACTGCCGGTCTATACCGCTCACGAAGAGCCTCCGGCAGGATTCTACAGGCTCAATTACGGACGGGCACCCATGCACACTTTCGGGCGGACCGCCAACAATGCCCTGCTAAAAGATCTGATGGAGGAGAATACGGCCTGGATCAATCCAAAGGTGGCCGGTGAATGGGGGATTGAGAACGGACAATACATATGGCTGGAGAACCAGGATGGTGTGCGCTCCTCCTTTCCCATTCGGGCTCGTATCACCGAACGAACACGTTGGGACAGTGTCTATATGGTACACGGATTCGGACACACTAATGATAAGCTCTCCCGTGCCTATGGCCGGGGAGCCAGCGATTCGGAACTGATCACCAGGGTTCATGTAGATCCTATCATGGGCGGAACCGGAATGAGGGGCAACTTTGTCACCTTCAAGTTTGAACCCAAAAAAGAGGAGGCTGCCTCATGAGATACGCCATGGCCATAGATACCAAAAAGTGCGTGGGCTGCAGCGACTGCGTGGTGGCCTGTCAGACTGAAAACAATGTACCCATCGGATACTGCCGCGACTGGGTGGTGGAGGTCACCGACGGAACCTATCCACAACTGGAGATTGAGATCCGCTCAGAACGTTGCAACCACTGCAGCAACTCACCCTGTGTACGTTGCTGTCCAACCGGTGCCAGTCACTATGCCGATGGCGGCATTGTACTGGTCAC
>DAOWNM010000289.1 GCA_030642565.1 Bacteroidota bacterium
AGAGGAGAGATGGATCCGCTTCAGGCGCTCCCCTCCATGCCGGGAGTGCAGTTTGCCCTGGAGGCCGCAATGCGTGATATGGAGAGGGGAGGGGAAAGGATTCTATTTCCGTCGCCCTTTACAGAAGGAGAAGCCGGGATACCCACCAATGGATTGATCTGGATGGGAGCCAAGCCCTTTATGATCAGTCAGATCAGGGAGAAGATGAAACTGGGGTTCAGGGTATTGAAGTTGAAGGTGGGCTCACTTCGCTTTTCGGAAGAGCTGGACGTTGTCAGGTGGATCCGTTCCGAATTTGGCGCGGGCGACCTGGTGATCCGACTGGATGCCAACGGGGCCTGGAAGCCCGATGCAGCATTGGAGAAGATGGAGCATTTTGCACGGTTTGGTATTCACTCCATCGAACAACCCATTGCCCCTGGTCAATTGAAAGAGCTGGCTCAGCTCTGTTGTGATTCGGCCATCCCGGTGGCCCTTGATGAAGAGCTAATTGGTATTTCCGATCCTATGGAGAGGAGTGCACTTCTGGAAAAAGTGAGGCCCGCTTATATTGTTTTGAAACCCGGATTGCTGGGTGGATTTTCGGTGGCTGCAGATTGGATCGGGCTGGCAGAATCATATGGCTCCGGATGGTGGATCACCTCGGCTTTGGAGTCCAATATCGGGCTCAATGCCATTGCACAGTGGACCTGGCAACTGGAGGTGACCAGACACCAGGGACTGGGAACCGGGGCACTCTATACCAACAACATTACCTCACCCCTGGTCTGTAGCGGCGAGCAGCTCTGGTTCCGGCCTGAAAATGAGTGGGATCTGAATTCAATCATATTGTGAATCGCCCATCAGATATAGGGAAGTCTATTCTCCTGGAGGGTGAAGTTTTCACAAAGAGAGAGTTGCTGGTTTACAGCAGAGAAAAGGTAAAAGACCACGGAGTACCCGGATGGAAAAAGGAGGTTCTCTCTTTTATCGCGTTGTTTCTGGATCCGGATAGTGGGTCTGTCATACAGAAAAGCAGTGGTTCTACCGGCGATCCGAAATCATTCACACTCTCCAGAGAAGCCATGATCCAGAGTGCAGAGAGAACCCTCCGTTTTTTTAATCTCAGAAGAGGAGAGCGTGCCCTGCTCTCCCTTCCGGTAGACTTTATTGCCGGAAAGATGATGGTTGTACGGGCGCTGCTGGGAGGGCTCGACCTTATTCTTACCGAACCCTCCTCCCGTCCGTTGCAAAACCTGTCAGGAGCTATCGGTTTTGCGGCCATGGTACCATTGCAGATCGAGGAGTCGCTCAATCATGGTGATCCGCTTGAGAGGATCTCGAAACTGATTATTGGTGGGGGAGAACTGCACCCTGCCACCCGTGAGAAACTCTCTTCCATAGCCGAACCTGAAGTGTATGAAACCTTCGGGATGACAGAGACCTATACCCACTTTGCACTGAAGCGGATCAATGGTCTGGAGCGGGAGCCCCGTTTCAAACTGCTGGAGGGGGTACGTGTGGGACTTGACCACAGGGGTTGCCTGGAGGTAGAGGTACCCGGCATCACATCAGGCCCACTGGTTACCAACGATCTGGTGGAGATCAATAAGAAGGGAGATGGATTCTCCTGGCTGGGAAGGTTCGATAACCTGATCAACTCGGGTGGGATCAAGATCATTCCTGAATTGCTGGAAGAGCAGGTCGGGGAGTGCATAGGGCATGAGTGCCTGGTGCTGCCGGAACCTGACCGGAAACTAGGCAACAGGCTGGTGTTGGTAGTGGAGTTTGAAGGCAATGATCCACCGGTAGATGGTTGGCTGAATCTGCTCCGAAACAGGTTCTCAACCTATGAGCTGCCACGGCGGGTTGTCACCATCCAGGCCCTTCCCAGAAATCCTTCCATGAAACCCGACAGAACATCTGCCCGGAAGTTGTTGTTATAGTAGTTAAAGACGAAACCAAAACAATATAGTATGAAAGCATTAAAAGTTATTCTGATTATTGTTGGTCTCCTTGTGGCAGCCATACTGATTGTCCCTCTTTTTACACCCTCTCCAGCTGAAGTGAGTGTGGAAACGACTATTGCCCTTGAACCTTCCGACCTGTTTCCAAATGTGGCCTCCTTTGTTGGCAGGGAGCTTTGGGATCCATGGCTAGCCCAGGACAGTACAGCTGACGCTAAGATTGGGCCCAAACCCGATTATGTTGGATCGACCTATTCCTGGAAAGGAGAAAAAGTGGGTACGGGCCGGATGGAGGTGATTTCGGTTAAAGAAAACGAATACATCGAATCTAATCTGTGGTTTGGCAATGTTGAAACCCCATCGCTGGTGGAGTGGACCTTTGAACCTGTTGATGGTGGTACCAGGGTGGTCTGGTCATTTAGCCAGGAGACCACCTATCCCATAGGCAGACTGGCCATGATGTTCGGTAAGGGTTTCCTGAAGAGGAGTTTTGAGCTGGGACTGGCTAACCTGAAGGAGTTGCAGGAATCGATACCACAAGCGAACAGTTCGCTTGGTGCCGTTACTGTGGAGAACCAGAACTCCATATTGGCCCTGGTGACAGATGGTGCCGGTACCATGGAGACCATTGGTGTGGAGCTGGGTCGTTTGTATGAGCTGCTTTATACAGAGGTGGAGAGGCAACAGCTGGAGGTGACGGGACCAGCGTTTGTCCATTACCTGGATTACGATGAGTCCACAGGACACTCCAACTACAGGGCCGGATTTATCGTGGACAAAGCGGGTGCTGATGCAGGTGAAGTCGTGGCTGTAGAGTATCCCGAAATGAAAGTTGTCCAGGCCATGCATACCGGTCCCTATGAGGAGTTCACCCTCTCATACGGGAAGATGGATAGTTACATCAGGGACAATGGCCTGGATGTGACCGGTGAGGCTTTTGAATTCTACGTAATAGGCATGATGACCGAATCGGACAACACCAAATGGGAGACCCTGATTGCCTTTCCCCTGAAATAGGATGGAACCAAGGGAGATCAAGCGGATCTTTTACCGGGATGGTTACCGGCTGGCACATGAACACCTGGATCAGGAGATTACTGTAGCTAATCTAAAGAGAGCCATTGGTCAACTCTATAAGGCAGTGGATGAGTTGCTGGAATCATTTCTGGAGCGTTCAGCTGCAGAGGGGGCACCAGCCGATTGTAAAAAGGGGTGTGCCTGGTGCTGTTACCAGGAGGTGTTTGCTATAACTCATGAATTTCTCTATCTCCACGATTATCTTCTGCATAATCTTTCGGAAAAGGTGAGGGAGGGAATTCTGGAGAGGGCCAGGGAGAAGGTGATGCTCACCATGAACAGGACGGTGGAGGAGCAGTTAACGGTAAGAGCTGCATGTCCTTTCCTCGATGCGGGGAGTTGCATGGCTTATGAGGCCAGGCCCATGGCTTGCCGGATCTACCTCTCTTCTTCGGTCCGCTCCTGCAAACGGGAGTATAACCAGCCCGGTAATCAAAAAAGTATCCCTGAGCTGTATGAGTTTCCGCTTATTGCCGGACGCATGCTCAACGAAGGGTTTGTGGCCTACCTGAAACAGTCAGGTTTCCATACAT
>DAOWNM010000268.1 GCA_030642565.1 Bacteroidota bacterium
GTTCTCTCTCTTCAAAATGGCCACTACTATGGGACCTGAGGTCATAAATTCGACCAGGTCCTTGTAAAATGATTGCTCCTTGTGAATTTTGTAGAAACGTTCCGCCTCACCCCGGGTCAACCAGAGCATTCTCATGGCCGAAATCTTGAATCCTCCCTGGTGGATCTTGTTTAGGATCGGACCGATATAACCGTTGGACACCGCAAATGGTTTGATAATGGTGAATGTGATGTTCCCTGACATAGCTGGTCAATTTTAATAATGCATATTAACAAATAATATTGGGCTTTGTTAACCCCCTTTCAATATTTTTTAACTTTGATCTCTTAAAGATTGCAGGAACTATGGTAGAAGAAGGAGTTGCAAGGATCATACAGGGCTGGATTGAGTCGGCTAACAGGGTAGCGGTGCTTACACATACCAACCCTGATGGAGATGCCATCGGTTCAAGTTTGGCCCTGGCGCTGGCCCTGGGGAAGATGGGAATAGACGCACAAGTGGTGATTCCCGACGGATTGCCCGATTTCCTTCGATGGCTTCCGGGTATCGACCGTTCCACCACATTTGCCTATAAGAGGGATCAGGCAGTTGAGATAGTGGAGGGTGCAGATTTGATCTTCTGTCTCGATTTCAATGATCCGAAGCGTGTGAATGGGGTGGAGGAATTCCTTCATAAGTCAACTGCCAAAAAAGTACTGATCGATCACCATCAGGACCCGGTTCAGTTTACCGATATTGTTATCTCGGAGACCTGGCGGGGTTCGGTGGGAGAAATGATCTACCTCTTCCTCAAAGAGGTGTTCGATGGAGAGCTGATGGACAAAGAGATTGCTACCTGCCTCTATGTGGCTATTATGACTGACACGGGTAATTTTAACTATGCCAGCAGCTATCCCGAAATCTTTCATATCGTGGGTGACCTGATGAAGTATGATATTGAGAAGGACAGGATCTACTCCAATGTGTATGATGCATTTTCGGAGGACCGCATGCGCCTGCAGGGGTATTGTATGCAGAAGAAGATGGTGGTACTTCCTGAGTATCATACCGCATATATCAGTCTGACCGACGAGGAGTTAAAAATATTCAACCACCGCAAGGGCGATACAGAAGGATTTGTGAATATCCCCTTTTCGGTGAAGGGCGTGAGGTTCACAGCTCTGTTTGTTGAGAAAAAGGACCGGATTAAAGCCTCGTTCCGATCACGTGGTCAATTCCCGGTGAACCTTGTGGCATCGGAGCATTATCATGGAGGAGGCCATATCAATGCTGCCGGTGGAGACTCGTTTAAAACCATGGAGGAGACACTGGCCGGGTTCGAATCTTTGCTACCGGGTTATTCAAAGTTGCTTGGCAATGATTAGGATTATACGGGATACTGTTGTTGTTCTGTTCGCATTGATGATTTCTGCCTGCGATCCACCGGTCCAGGAACAGAAAGAGAGAGGGGGCGACCCGGTATCAGAACAGTTTATAAGGGCCAATCAGTATATGCAGCAGAGGCACCAGGATCAGATTTCAGCTTTCCTGGAACGGGTGGGCTGGAAAGCTGAAGTGACACCTTCCGGGCTATGGATCGTTGTCCGGAAACAGGGGGAGGGGAAGCGCATCGGAGAGAATAACCGGGTCACCTATGCTTTTGAGTCTACCTTGCTGGATGGTACGCCCTGTTATAGAGCCACCATTCAGAATCCAAAAGAGATTATTGTAGGTCAGGGAGGTGTTGAGTCGGGCGTTGAGCAGGGGTTACAAAAGCTTTCCGAAGGAGCAGACGCTCTTTTCCTGATCCCTCCCCATCTGGCACACGGCAATTTTGGCGATCGCGAAAAAATTCCCGGGAATTCTGTCCTGATTTACAGTGTGCAGGTTCTGAAGGTTGAGTAAGGTTCATTAATTATATTAATTTTGCACAAATGAATAACAACTATTGGTTGAAGGAGAGAAGAAAAGATGAAGATTGTGAATAGAATAAATCCCTTTTTGGTATTGATTGCCGGCCTTGTTATCATGACTTCCTGTAAGGAGGATACTGAGGATCAGGATAAGTTGGAGCAGGAGCAGCGTTTTTTCGATATCTATATGGGAGCCAACTATCCCGATGCGGTTCCACAGGCAAGCGGACTTTACTATCTGGAGAATAAGGAGGGTACCGGTACCATACCGTATGACAGCGCCTGGGTCCTGGTGAACCATGTTGGCTATACCATCCCTGGTGATGATGTTTATGAGACCTATATTGAACGTGTTGCCATTGACAATCGTATGCATGATACTTCCGCCATGTACGGTCCCTATAAAATAAAGAACGGCATTCTGAATGAAGGATTTACCGAAGGGTTGATGATGATGCATGAAGGTGGAGAGGCCACCTTCCTGTTTACAAGTGAACTGGGATTTGGCTCCAAGAACGCTGGTAGCGTAGGGGCTTACAGGTCATTGAAATATGAAGTAGTACTGCTGGAGGTTTTGGGCGAAATAGAGGAGTATGAAGCAGCGAAAATCGTGGCCTATACCGATACCATCGCGGGTGTGGAAACCATATATGATACCATTAATGAGGTGACCATGTACTATGTGGTGGATGAACTCACAGAGGGTCCTCCCGTGGGTATCGATTCCACCATACAGGTGGCTTACAAGGGGTACCTGACCGATGGAAGGGTGTTTGAACAGTCCTGGGGCGATAATTATTTTAAGTTTGTGGTAGGCGATTACGATGCAAAGGGAACTCCCATTGATGGTTGGCACCTCGGGTTGGAAAGATTTAAACAAGGCGAGAAAGGACGGCTGATTATTCCCTATCCACTTGCTTATGGCGAATACGGATCGTTTACCCCATCGGGAAAGCTGCGATCTATTCCGCCTTATGAAACCCTGGTATTTGATGTGGAGGTGATCAGTGTGGAACCGGAAGATGATGAAGACGATCCCGGTCAGGAGGAGTAATTCACCTATCGCCCAATAAGAAACAGAACCGGCCTTTTATGAAGGGCCGGTTTTTTCTTTTTCCATGCCGTTATTGTTTTTGTGAAGATAAACTCCGATTCCATTGTGATATCGGCTGCAATACAGAGCAGGGTGGAGGGGTGACATGTTTCCAGAATGTCGGACAGAAGGGGATCGTTGCGGTAGGGGGCCTCAATAAATAGTTGGGTCTCTCCTTTTCGAACAGCGGTCTGCTCAATCTCCCTGATCTTCCTGATCCGGTCAGGCTTTTTTACCGGCAGGTAACCATGAAAACAGAACGACTGTCCGTTGAGTCCGGATGCCATCAGGGCCAGCAAGATAGAGGAGGGGCCTGTTAAGGGTACCACCCGGATCCCCTTTTCATGTGCCATACGAACCACAGCTGCACCGGGATCTGCTACTCCGGGAACACCTGCTTCAGAGATGATAGCAGCATCCATACCCTTTTCTACCCGCTCCAGAAAGGAAGGAATTTCCTCTACGGGTGTATGTTCGTTCAGTTCAAAAAATGTGAGGGAATCGATATGGATCTCCCTGTTCAGGCTTTTCAGATAGCGCCGGGCATTTCTCAGATTTTCCACGATAAACAGGCTGATACCGTTCACCTTTCCCTTGATTCCTTCCGGAATGGTTTCCGCGGTATCAGGATTTCCCAGGGTATTTGGCACCAGGTAGAGGACTCCTTTCATGGGCTTTGTAAAAGAATGAAGTATTAAAAATAGTTATAACTTCGTGAATAGCGTAATGCAACACCATACCATTTGAAAATTACTTTTCTGGGTACCGGCACTTCTCAGGGTGTTCCGGTGATTGGATGCAGATGTGCAGGCTGCATATCTGAAGATGAACATGACAAACGGTTGCGTTCTTCTGTTCTTATTGAGCAAGGGGAGCAGGTTGTAGTGATTGATACCGGTCCCGATTTCAGGCA
>DAOWNM010000090.1 GCA_030642565.1 Bacteroidota bacterium
TCGCTTGATATCATCGGCAATGGTGGGACCTACCTTATGTGAACTGATGATATAATCCTGTCCGTTAATAAAATCATCCAGGGTTGCATCACTATCAAGGAAAGGCTGGAGCCCTTCAAACATCTGAGCCTTAATAATGGAATCGACTTCAGGACGATCATCATCAATCAGGTACTTGGTGGTTACCCTGACAGTACTTTTTGTTCCATAGGTTATCACCGTGGGCGCCACTCCAAAAGCGGTCTCCAGATGATCCTGCACCTCGGTAGTCTCCACCTCCTGGTTAAAGGAGATCACATAATTGCGTCCACCAGTAAAATCCACCCCCAGGTCCAGTCCCTTGATGGTCAGAGAAGCGACACCGCCCAAAATAATCAATCCGGATATAACATAGAATATCTTTCTTTTAGCAAGGAAATCGATTTTTGTATTCTTGAAAGCGTTCCTGGAAATCTTTGTATCGAAGGTGATTTTTCCACTCTTCGCCAGCATGCGCTCATAAATCAGCCTGGTTAGGATAATGGCACTGAACAGTGAGGTCAGGATACCAATAACCAGTGTGGTTGCAAAACCTTTGATGGGGCCGGTTCCGAAAAAGAAGAGGATCAAACCGGTCAGGAATGTGGTGATCTGCGCATCAAAAATAGCCGAATAGGCATTCTTGTAACCATCCTTGAGGGCGGTCTTCAGGTTCTTCCCTGCTGCCAGCTCTTCACGAATACGCTCATAAATCAACACATTGGCATCCACCGACACCGATGGTCAGTATAATACCGGCAATACCCGGAAGGGTAAGCACAGCCTGAAGAGATGCAAGCACACCCATCATGAAAAACATGTTGGCAATCAGTGCAATATCTGCCACCATTCCGGCCCTGCGGCTATAATAGAATAACATATAGGCAAGTATCACAACGAAGGCAATTATAAAGGAATTCAATCCATCCTTTACTGATTTGGCACCCAGTGAGGGTCCGATCACTTCGCTCGACTCGATGCGTGCACGAGCCGGCATTTTACCCGACTTCAGGATATTGGCCAGGTCATCTGCATCAGCCTGTGAAAAATCACCAGAAATGGAGGAACTTCCACCCTTGATTTCTTCATTTACGTTGGGAGCAGAATAGACAAGTCCGTCCAGCACAATGGCAATGGCCTGGTTCACATTCTCCCTGGTCACATTGGCCCATTTCTTAGCACCTTCAGAGTTCATGTTCATACTTACATTGAACTCGCCGGTATAGGGATCGGTACCCACCCTTGCGTCGGTCACATATTTGCCTTCCATCACCGGCTGGTTGTTCCTTGTGGCCTTCAGGGCATGCAACCTGATAAATTGTTGCTCTTCCCCCTGGGACTGAAAGTGCCATGCAAATTTCAAATCGGAGGGAAACAGCTGCCTGATCTGGGGAATGGCCAGGTAAGCGTTCACCTTGGCAGTATCTTTTAACAATACAACACCAACCACCGATCCGGGAATAAAATTCCGTTGGTTATCCAGGTAGGGAGTCAAAACGGCAATCAGGGGATTTTCACGATAGAACTGAGTCTCCTGGTCATCAAAGATCTGGGTAGTATCCAGGTCGGTCAACAGGTCCAGTCCGGTAGTATCAAGAAGAAGATCCTCTTCAGCCACAGGTGCTTCTTCAGTAATCTCTTCTTCAGTAACCTCTTCTCCCGTTTCAACATCTGCTACATCTGCTGCCTGCTCCTCTGATCTTAAAATTTCGGCAAGGGTCCGGTTGGCCTGGTCCAGGTAATTCCATACTTCAGCAGCCTGGTAAGTGGTCCAGAACTCAAGGTTGGCAGTTCCGGTGAGCAATTTAGCGACCCTTTCGGGCTCTTTAACACCCGGCAGCTCCACCAGGATCCTTCCCTGACGCTCCAGCTTCTGGATATTCAACTGAACCACACCAAAACGGTCAATCCTGTTCCGTAAAACGTTGTATGAATTATCAATGGCGTCGTCAGCCGCGACCTTTAAAAAGGTGACCACATCAGCATTGGTGGTATTGAAATCAATCTCACCGCGTGTTTCCGGGGTCATAAAGAACTGTGCCAGCTGGGCACCAGGATTCAGCTCTTCAAACGCCTCTGCAAACAGATCAACAAAATCACTCTGGCTGTTCTTTTTCTTCTCATGAGCAAGCGCCATGGTTTCTGTAAAGACCGGATCTGTCAGAAATTGATTTGCAGCTAATGAGTGGATAATATCTTCGACAGCAATCTCCAGAATGACATTCATTCCACCTTTCAGGTCAAGGCCCAGGTTGACCTCCCTCTCTTTACACTCCAGGTAGGTATATTTTTTAAACAGCATATTATATACCACTTCACCTTTCATCGAATCCAGGTAAGATCGTTCTATGCGGTCATCACCATTGGCAACCTCCCTTGCATCACGCTCCACCTTCTGTGTAAACACTGTAAACAGAAGCTGGTATACGCTCACCAGCGCCAGAACAATCGTAAAAAACCTGATAGCACCTTTATTTTGCATTTTTAACTTGTTTATTAGTAGTTACTTGATTGTCTTTTTTGAATAGGCCGCAAATATAACACTATTTTTTTGCACTTCGGAGGGTAGCCACAAAAAAATGCGTAATCAGTCCATAGGCCCATCACGCATTTCTTATAATATATCGCATTGACAACGTGGTGCTTAGTACTATTCCTCGAACAGTTTCATCTCGTCAAGTACTTTCATCACCTTTCTCACACTTTCGGCAGAGGAGGTAAGCAACTTCTTCTCTTCGGTGTTCAGGCTGATCTCTATGATCTCTTCCACACCGCCTTTACCCAGTTTTACCGGTACTCCCAGATAGAGCTTTTTCTGCCCATATTCACCATCCAGATAGGCACAAACAGGAAATATCCTTTTCTGGTCGTCTACAATGGCTTCCACCATCTGTGACACGGCTGCACCCGGGGCATACCAGGCCGATGTTCCTATCAAACTTACCAGTTCACCACCCCCTTTTCGGGTCCGATCCACAATTTTATCAATCACCGGTTTCCCCAGCAACTCGGTAACCGGTATCCCACTTACTGAAGTGTACCTGGGAAGCGGTACCATTGTATCGCCATGGCCGCCCAGCAGCAGGGCATGGATGTCGTAGGGCGATACACCCAGGGCATCGGCCAGAAAGGCCTTGTAACGACCCGTGTCAAGAATACCCGCCATTCCAAATACCTTGTGTGGATCTTTGTTGGCTGCCTGGTAAGCGGCATAGGTCATCACATCAAGGGGATTCGAAACTACGATAATAATAGCATCGGGAGAGTACTTAATCGCCCTCTCGGTAACTTCCTTTACAATACCGGCATTGGTTTTGATCAGGTCGTCACGCGACATTCCCGGCTTCCTTGGAATACCTGAAGTGATCACAATGATCCCCGATCCCTTGGTCTTGAGGTAGTCGTTGGTGGATCCGGTGACCCGTGTGTTGAAGTGATTAATTGAAGAGGTTTGCCAGATATCCAGCGCTTTCCCTTCGGCCAGTCCCTCTTTCACATCAAGAAGAACCAACTCTGCGGCCAGATCCTTATGAGCAATAACATTGGCACATGTGGCACCTACATTACCGGCACCAATTACAGTAATTTTGTTCATAGTCTAGGGTTTTAATAATAAACGTCATTCTGGTGATTAGGTTCATTTTTAGAATTGTTATTTAGCATATAGGGTCTCCATTCCTTGACATTGAGTAGTAAATATAGTAAATTGAGCATGAACCTCCTCTTTTCCCAGCCATGAAAATCGACCTGTCAAAATATCTGGACAACTGGTACAAGGAGGATCCTGCCAAAAACATCTTTCCAGGGCCGGTTGTGACCCTGTCAAGAGAGGTGGGGTGCCCGGCCAAGAAAATTGCAGCTGACCTTTCGGAACGGTTGAATACCCTTAAGACAAAGCACGCCAAAGATCATCCATGGAGATGGATCGACAAAGAGATTATGATGGAATCGGCAAAGGAGCTACAGGTAGATTCAAGCCAGATCCAGCATGTCTTTGATTACAAAAGCCGGGGAGTACTTGAAGATTTGCTATTTGCTCAATCCAAGGATTACTACAAATCGGATATGAAAATCCGGACCACTATCGCCAAGGTGATCAGGAATTTTGCCAATGCCGGCAATGCAATTATTGTAGGCAGGGGCGGCGTGGCCATCACCAGGGATATTCCCAAGTCACTTCACATCTATTTGGAGGCCCCCCTGGAGTGGAGGGCTCTGCGGGTAGCTGACAAACATAATTTTACCATCGACCATGCCCGCAATTATGCACAGAACATCGATAAAAAGAGATCCACTTTTAGGGATTTCTTTCAGGGTAAAGGAAACGACTATACACGTTTTGATATCAAACTGAACTGCATGACTCTGGAACCAAATGAGTTGATTGATATCATTATTGGAGGCATGAGAACCCTTTCCATGATTTGAAAGAATTGTTAAATTTACCCTTACAAACTTAATTCCACACTATGTTTCGATATGCGTTCCATGCTGTTATACTGAGCTTTATTTTATATGGATGCAACCCTTCAGGCTCCCAGTCCGGGGAAACTGATTTTATCTTCGATCCCGATAATCCATCAACTGTTGCCGAAGTAGGTGAGATCGTTTATACCCTGAAAATTCCTACTGATATTGTCAGCTTTTTTGAAGAGACTGGTACCGGATTTGACCCCGGCATTACATGTCCGCTTGAAAAGATACCCATGTATGACAACCCTGAACATATGGCACTTCTACTGGGCGTCCTGGGAGTTGATCTGAGCTACTGCACGCTGTTTGAAAGGGTAACGGAAACAGCTGAATACTATCGCCACATCGAATTGCTGGCAGGAAAACTGGAACTCCCCAGGGAGATTTTTGAAGATTCACCCGGAGAACAAAGGGCCTACCTGGAGAATCCCGACTCCCTGAAAAACCAGATTTTCGAAATCTACACTGAAATGGACAACCAATTCAGGGAGAACAACCAGTTATCGCTTGCATCTCTCTCCTTGCTTGGAGGCTGGCTGGAAACCATGTATATCGGTGTAAAGATCTATAAGGACAAAACTGTATTGGAGATGGGCGACCGGATCCTTCAACAGAAATATTCCCTGAACAGCCTGTCAGGAATACTTTCCAATCAACAGGAATCCTTAATGATCAGACGCTATATGCACACTGTAAATAAGCTAAAAGAGGTATACGACAAAGTGGAGATCCACTATGAAACCGATGGCTTTGAGATGGACCGTGGTCAGCAGGTTTTCCATGCTACCCTGTCAGAGATCATATATGAACCGGAATCCCTGGAAGAGATCTGCAGGATCATCCTGCAACTACGAAAGGATATCCTCCCCCTGGTCCATCATTAGGAAACCAGCACCTTGCCGGTCATCTCCTCCGGCTGCTCCACACCCATGATGTGCAGAAGCGTCGGGGCCACATCGGCCAGGATTCCTTCATTAACCCTGGTATAATCATCAGAGACCACAATACAGGGTACCGGGTTCAGGGAGTGAGCAGTATTGGGTGAACCATCGGTATTTACAGCATTGTCGGCATTTCCATGATCGGCAATGATCATCACATCATATCCATTTCCCCTGGCCGCTTCCACCACTTCACCCATACACTGATCCACGGTTATCACCGCTTTCTCAATGGAAGCATATACACCAGTATGCCCAACCATATCGCCATTGGCAAAATTGAGGCAGATGAAATTGGGACCGTTCTCATTGATATCTTTTATCACTGCATCCTTTACCTTGAAAGCACTCATCTCAGGCTGCAGGTCGTAGGTGGCTACCTTGGGAGAGGGGACCAGGATCCGGCTCTCGTTCTTAAATTCCGCTTCCCTTCCTCCCGAGAAGAAGAAGGTCACATGAGCATACTTCTCTGTTTCAGCAATACGCAGCTGACTCAAACCAGCCGCCGACACCACCTCTCCGATGGTGTTGGTTACATTATCCTTATCGTAGATTACATGCAGCCCCTTGAAAGCGGCATCGTAAGGGGTCATGGTGCAGTAGTGCAGGGGAATGATATGCATATTGAACTCCGGTATATCTTTCTGGGTGAGCGCAATGGTCAGCTCCTTGGCCCTGTCATTCCGGAAATTGATAAATATCACCACATCTCCCTCCTGGATGGTTCCAAGAGGTTTGTTCTCCTCATCGACAATCACTATGGGCTTCACAAACTCATCGGTCACCCCTTTATCATACGACTCCTGGAGAGCTGTCAGCACATCGGTAGCCGCTCTTCCCTTACCGTGAACCAGCAGGTCGTAAGCATCCTTGATCCGCTCCCAACGATTGTCCCGGTCCATGGCATAAAACCTCCCTACAAAAGAGGCCACCTTCCCGTTGGAAGTGGCCAGGTGGTTGGTCAGGTTTTCCATATATCCCTTTCCACTCTTTGGATCGGTATCGCGTCCATCGCCAAATGCATGGACAAAGACATCTTTGATCCCGTAATCGCCGGTCATATCGCACAGCTTATAGAGGTGCCTGTCCAGTGAATGGACCCCTCCGTCGGAGAGCAGACCCATGAAATGCACCTGCTTGTTGTTGTCGCGGGCATAACTGAGAGCCTCAACCAGGGCAACGTTCTCCTTGATTGTATTATCCTTCACAGCCCTGTTGATCTTTACCAGGTCCTGGTATACCACACGACCCGCACCTATATTCAGGTGCCCCACCTCAGAATTACCCATCTGTCCGTCGGGTAATCCCACATTTTCGCCCGAAGCGTGAAGTTGCGAAGAGGGGTACTCTTTATACAACCGATCCATATTGGGAGTTGGTACCTGGCTGATCACATCGGCGTGATCTCCTTTTCCAATGCCCCAACCATCGAGGATCATCAGGATTGTTTTCTTTGTACTCATATCTTATGCTATTATTTCCAGTTAGACATATTCCCGGAGCAATTGTTTGTCCGATGCAAATTTCAAGCGCACAAAGATAGTCGTTTTTAATTTTTTCACACCATAAATCCCCACCAGACCTGCTTCATCCAGGTTCACTCTCAGTTGAAAACTCGCATGCGCATTTGCTATGATTCCATCTGATATTCTCTATATTTAATAGCCATCAACCCCAGCATTCTAAGGAGAATAAAATAACCTGTCGTATCTGGATTTTGCATATCCACATTATAGTATATTGGGATTGATATTTATAAAGGAGTACTTGTAAGTATGATTTGATACAATAAAAACCACTCCGGTACATTTACCTGTGTTCAGTCGCATTCGTTGAGCTCGTCCAGCAAGCTGGCCTTCGGTTCTCCCCTACGGCCGACTGAATGTCTCACTAAACCAAATTGCTTAACTTACATACGATAACCCGACCGATGGTCGGCATTGAGCAAAACGCATATACAGATTGATTGAAATCATGAACGAGATAAAATACATACAAATCGGAATTATCAATTCACCGTTCAAAGAACCTAAAGGAACACCTATCCAACCAATAGCCACACAAGGTATTGATGGAACAGTCGAAGTGTTTCAAGAATACACCGAAGGTTTAAAAGACATTGATGGTTTCTCTCATATCATTTTAGTATATCACTTTCATTTGTCTAAAGAATCGTCATTGAAAGTTATACCTTTCATGGACGATCAAACACATGGAGTATTTTCAACGAGGGCTCCAAATAGACCTAATCCAATCGGGATCTCTGTAGTCCGACTTGTCAACATTGAAGGAAATATACTCCAAGTTAAAGATTTGGACATTGTAAATGGGACTCCTCTTTTAGATATTAAACCATATGTTCCTGAATTTGATATAAGAGATGTTAAGAAAAAAGGATGGCTTAAGAACAACGTGAATAAACTTTCTACATCAAAAGATGATGGGAGATTCATAAAATGAATTATGCGACATCTGCTAATTGTGCGATACGTCATTTGGATTAACACGCCTTTTGCTTTTTCGCAAAAGGGCGCGCCAGGTGTTTATGCCTAAAGCTTTTGATTCGCGCCTGTAACCAAACAACTCATACGTTGAACCGTTCAGGCACATTGGCTTCGGCGAACTCCGCTTCGCTACGGTTGGCTGCCGCCAAGCTCGTCCAGCAAGCTGGCCTTCGGTTCTCCCCTGCGGTCGACTAAAATCTCTTCGTGCTCCGCACTCCCTGCATTTCAGGTTGTTACAAAATAATAAGTTTTCATTGGTAGGCTTTTACTCTTCGAAATAATAATAATATAGCATAGACTAAGTAATTAAACTAACATTCTTAGTAGGGAGGATTAAATTTTGAAAAAGATACTATTGATCATCGTGAGCCTTAATGGTTATCTTACCAGAGGCGAGAGGGATCGGACAGGTTTGGTGGCAGCAAGGATGTTGGCTATGATATTCCCTTGATTCTTATGACATGGGGGAGTCGTATCATTACAAAAGGGAGAATTTTTCAGAAACACCCTGTGTTCATTGAGATTAAAGCCCAGCATCCAACAAAGTATATAAAACATTTGGTTAATAGTGTTAATTTTAAGGTCGTTCAGTCGCATTCGTTGAAATGTAAGGAGAGCTATAATGAAAATATATAAAATTACAGAAGAGTGTATTGCATGTCATGCTTGTGTAGAGGTGGCAAATAGCAACTTTGAAATGGGCAGTGATATTGCATTTATAAAAAAGCAACCGGAAAATGCAGAAGAAGAAAAACTATGCGAAGAAGCATTAGATGTATGCCCGGTCAATGCCATAACGCAAGAAGAAATCAAAACTGAGAATAATAAAAAGAAACCCATACTTGCCAGAAGTAACGTAAAAGAAACTTTGGATACCTATCCGCAGCTAAAAGAGGTTCTAACAGATTTTTCAGACAAATTCAAGAAGCTGTTAAATCCTGTAATGTATAATACATTAGCACGATTTAGCACATTTAACGATACTGCAAAGGTTAGTGGTATTTCGGTATGTGAAATTTTGCATTTGCTAAACAAAGCAATCGGTACTATCGACCAATTACAGGAAATTGCTCCTGAATGTATTAAAGATGAAGCTGAAGTAGATCTGTTTTTATATAGCAAACCTATCACCTGGAACGAAACGGACGAAAGGTATATTTATAATGTCGATAGTATGCCGGAGTTAATTGAAAAAACCACCAAACTAAAAGCACAGCAAAGCGTTGTTTTTATTTCTGTAAAAGAACCTATAGAACTTATAAAAACTATTAATGGATTAGGCTTTATCCAGAACATAGAAAAATCACA
>DAOWNM010000223.1 GCA_030642565.1 Bacteroidota bacterium
CCCACCTTTACCAGTCTGGAAAGTTCCTATATATATTTCGATGATAAGAGCATTCAAAATGGGGTTTACAACAGGGATGAATTCTATTTCCAGCTGGAACCCTTTACCATTGACAGCCTGGATAACTTCAGTCCCGAGGCTATTGCTCCAAATGGGACCTTTATCTCTGCAGGTATCCTTCCTCCGCTGGAGATGAAGATGACCCTGCGGGACGACAACTCCCTGGGCTTCTATATGCATGCCCCTGAAGAGGGAATCCGGCTTTACGGGGGGATAGGTACTTTTTTCAATGATATAGAGATGAGCAGCGGAGGATTACGCGGATATGGTTCCTTCGACTACTTTACCTCCTCCGCCTGGTCAGATCTCTTCCTGATGCATCCCGACTCCATGATGGCACGCTCCCGGCGATTTCTGGTACGTGAACAGAGAGAGGGAACGGAGTATCCCTATGTGGAGAATAGTGTAACCGATTTGAAACTGTTTCCGGAAGAGAACCGGCTTGAAATATCAAGAGTGGAAGAGGTCTTTAAAGTTTACCATGACAGTATCTTTCATGGTGGTAACCTGGCGCTTACTCCTTCCGGTCTCACTGGCAACGGAGCCATGAGGTTTCCTGATGCACGTTTTGAATCAGATCTGTACCGGTATGGTTCAAGAACGCTTAGGGCCGACTCTTCCGGCGTAAAGCTGAGTGAGGGCTCCTTTGATGAGTATCCGTTTCTTACCAACGATGTAAATATTTTTGTAGATCTGGATCAACGCATAGGAGAGTTCAGGGCCAATGGAGATGCCACATTAATTGAGCTACCCTACAATATGTATGAAACCCACCTGGATCAAATCACCTGGTACATGGATGAGAATCAGGTGGGGTTGTCACAGGGGAAGATCCTACCGGAGTACAGTGTGGATATCGGCATTGATTCATTGAAAACCAATGGGCCCATATACCTGTCGACGCATCCCCAACAGGACAGTTTGAATTTTGTATCTCCCGAGGCAGTTTATAATTATAAAACAAGGATGCTGCATGCCACAGGGGTTCCGTTTATCGAGGTGGCAGATGCCTATATTTTTCCCTATGAAAAAGAGGTTGATGTTGGATACAGGGCCACAATGAGCATGTTTGAAGATGCAAAGGTAATGGCCAACAAGATCAACAGGCAGTACCAGATTTATGATGCTTCCATTGCTGTGAGAGGGGCCAAAGAGTACAGTGGGTCAGGATATTACGATTACCTGGATGCTTTTGGAAACAGCTATCAGCTTTATTTCGACAGGATCTGGGTCGATACCTCCATACTTACACTAGCTACAGGAGATGTGGCAGAGGATGAACCATTTATGTTAAGTCCCTATTTTGACTTTCAGGGAGAGGTTCAGCTCTCTGCGGATGCAATCAATCTATCATTTGACGGGGGAATCAGGCTGGTTCATGAGTGCGGTATAGGCAAGTCCTGGTTGCGTTTTACCTCTGTTATCGATCCGGCAGATATCCGCATTCCCATACCGGAACAGATGCAGAACACGGACCTGAATAAGATTTTTGCGGGCACGATGATTACAAGGGACTCTACCCATATTTACTCTACCTTCCTCTCCGGGAGGAAAGATTACTTCGATGCCGGTATTACCTCTGCAAGTGGTGAATTGATCTATGATCCGGAGGGAGGGAACTATATAATATCCACACCTGAGAAAATAGCGGACCAGAACTGGCCTGGGAAATACCTGAGATTTGAGACAGAGAAGTGCCAGGTTTATGGGGAGGGCCCCATCAATCTGAACCTTGAGTTCGGACAGGTGAAGATGGTTTCGACCGGTAATGCAATTCACAGGATTGGCGAAGGAGAATTCGAGACCCGCCTGGTTTTGGGTATGGATTTCCCCTTTTCTCCTGAGGCACTGAAGGTGATGGGAGCGGAAATTGACAGTCTGCTCTACCTGGATCCAGTCGACCTTACCGATCCTCATTACTTGCTGGCCATGAAGGACCTGCTTGGTAGGGATTTGGCCAACAAGCTGGAGCGCCAGGTTGGTCTTACCGGGACCTATGAGGAGATTCCGCCCCAGTGGAGACATACCATTTTCTTTAATGACCTCTCCCTAAAATGGAACCAGGATTCCCGTTCATTCCGATATAATGGTATGGTTGGAATAGGGAACATTGGTGATATCCAGGTTAATAAAAAGGTGGAGGCTTATGTGGAGCTTGTTGAGAGAGGCTCCGGCGATGTGTTCGATATCTATCTGAGGGCGGATGATGACACCTGGTACTATATTGCCTATACACCAGGGGGGCTGCAGGTGCTCTCCTCCAACCGGAGGTTTAATCAGATTGTTTTTGATCTGAAACCGGCCGACAGAAGGGTTAAAGGAAAGGTTGGGCAGCCGCAGTATATATACAGCCTGTCTGCCAGGAGAAGACTGGATCTGTTTATCGACCGGTTCCTGGAGTATGAGGAGTAGGGGTCAGGAGCTTATGGACTTTGATCGCATTCCCATCTCAATGACATCCAGGTTTCCAATGCGACCCTGTTCCACTTCAAAACGGACCAGGGTTCGGACTGTGTGGAGGCCATTTCGTCCTGCTGCCCCGGGATTTATATGAAGAAATCCATTTTTCTTGTCGGGCATCACCTTGAGTATATGAGAGTGTCCTGAGATAAAGAGTCCGGGGGGCTTCGTGTAAATAGCTGGCTTCACACGAGGATCGTAGTTTCCCGGGTACCCCCCGATATGTGTCATCCATATATCCAGTCCGTCGCGTACCTGACGCTGGTGACCGGGGTATCTGGAGCGGATGGGCGTTCCATCGATATTTCCGTATACCGCTATCACAGGAGCTATCCGGCTGAGCTGTATCACAACCTCAAAATCGCCGATATCTCCTGCATGCCAGATTTCATCACACTCCCCGAAATACTCTGCGATCTTTGGATCGAAGAAGCCATGGGTATCTGATAGAACTCCTATTCTAAACATCGGGGTGGGGTTTGGCCGGTTAATTTACTAATTTTAATTTACTTATACTAATTCCGCAGATAATCAATACATTATGTATATATAAAAGAAAATATATACATATTCTATACAGAATAGATGATTTATTGTATGGTAAATCTATTAAATTCTGGTCAGTAATATTTCCACCTTCAATAATCAAATTGCCAATTTCACAAATTGGAGACTCTTACAAAATAGATTAGTTAAAATCTATTTACTGGCATATGGACACACGAGTGCCTTATATCCCCATCTACCCGTTCCGGTGAAAAAAATCGGAAAGTAGAGTTAAGTAGTTGGTAATAAAGAATATAACAAATATACCAATTACTTTATTGAAGATACTCATTACAATTTCTAATAATTGTGAATTACCGAATATCGTAAGCGGTAAGCATTGGCATTTGTAACCCCACCTGCTCTTCAGGTAATCCAGTATACCACCATCAACTGGATGTTTGACAGCGACTATTATCAACTGATGTTGTCGGGTGTTGGTGTATACTCGTGTGCCAGAGCACCCACTTGGGTTGTAAACGCTGATAATAACCGTCCTCTACTTACTAACAGCCAAATCATGCATGCTTTATTCTCCGTTTTAATGAAGCAGTAGGGGAGTTGAAAACTGCGATGCAAACCATAATTGGCTAAAAACCACTATTTTTCAATCTTGACTTTGACAGGGATTCCAAAGTAGTTTGTGGGAATTTGCCATTGTTCGAAGAAAGCCAACCCTCTGGATTTGGGTTGAAAAGAACATCAAAAACGATTTAGCCGGAACGCTAAATTTTCACAGTGATTGATTGTTTCAGTGGAGAATCTTTTCAGTGTGGGTTTACTACAGTCTTTCTTCTTTCAATGGGATGCTGCACCTACTCACCATTCTCTATCGAATATGCTTTATGCATGCAGCACCACAAAAATAACATGGAAATGTCCATTTGTCAAGGATTTTTCCTCAACCACAGCATTCTTTTTCTTTCACTCCATGTCTTCAAAGAATTCTTGCAGTGTATACCCGTGGCAATCCAGCAAATTAAACAGGCTGGTAAGGCGAAGGTTTAAACCATGTTCGCCACGTTGTATTTGGCGTCTAGTAGCACCGTAATCAACGTATTCATCCTGATTTCTGCCCTCGGAGAAACGAATCTCTCTGAGCATCCTGCCAATGGTTTCTAATCTTTGACCGCTACTGATTTTTACTTCTTCACTTACTTCAATAATACAACTGGTTTCTAATAAATACGTGAAGAATTTTTTTGCACTTGATGAATTGCAAAAACATGTACCAGAATGGTCAAAACCTTCAAAATAAAGACGATTTATTTGTGTTTAAGGGTTCTGGTTGCTCAATGAAAACGTCCTGTATTTGGCTTAAAAACGGTGATTTATGCATGTTTGGGCGTGGGTGGTGACCTTTATATTATGACCATTAAGTGAGGGTAGGCCCGGCAACGAAGTTGTCGGGTTTACCCGGAGGAAATAGGGATTATGTTTTGCAGTGGAGGGGAAGACCGCAAAAATACCCCCTACATGCATATTTTCGCATGAAATAATTTATCCAGCCTGTAACAGCATCCCATATTTTTCACCTATCCGCTTCACTTTGATAATGGTCTTGTTGCTGGCTGATGTTATTTTGCTGATTTCCCTGATGGTGCGGTTCTTGTTAAGGCACTTCAATATTTCACGGCTCTTCGGTTTATTGAGAAAATTGCGTTCACTTTCATTACTACCTTCGGGTCTTCCGAGTTTGCCACCTTTCTGAACGTATATTGCCCGACCCATTTGGGTGCGTTCCTTGATGTTCTCC
>DAOWNM010000067.1 GCA_030642565.1 Bacteroidota bacterium
CATCCTGTTTTTATCATTTGTATTGAGCTCCTCTAGTGCAATTCGTATAAAGACTGTTACATTCACTGCTGCCGATGGCCTTCAGATCACAGCAGACGAGTATATCCTTGAACCCGACAATCCCTACATACTGCTTTTTCACGAGCAGGGCTCCAGCAGAGGTGAATTTAGCACCATTGCCCGCAGGCTCTGTAAAATGGACTACAACTGTCTGGCAGTTGACCTTCGAAATGGCGATAACTACAATTTTGTCTCCAACGAAACAGCCAAACAGTTGCGCGAGAAGCGTCTCGAGGCAGACATCAACGACATTGAACAGGATATGGTGGCTGCCATCAATTACGCGCATGAAAAATCCAACCTTCCTGTGGTACTGTTCGGAAGTTGTGCAAACGGCTCACTCAGTTTGAAAGTTGCGCTTTCTAATGAAAATGTGAGGGCTGTGATTGCGCTAAGCCCTGGAGAATACTTTATGCCCGAAATCAAAATTCAGGACACCATCACACATCTGCAAAAACCGGTTTTTATCTCTTCCAGTAAATCTGAGTTCCCGTATGTTTCAGAACTGGCTTCGGGTATTGGGAAAGACTATATCAGCCTTTTTGAACCCAAGCTGGGTGCAGGTGATCGCGGTACAGCATCTCTCTCTGTGGATTATGAACAAAATACCGAGTACTGGATTGCCCTGATTCTCTTTTTCAAGGAACTTATGTAGATGGTTAAATTCCTGGTTGTCCGGTTCAGTTCTATCGGGGATATAATTCTTACAACCCCTGTAGTTCGTCATCTGAAGCAACAGGTGGAAGATGCTGAAATTCATTACCTCACCAAATCGGCCTATCTCCCCCTGCTTGAGGCGAACCCTTATATTGACCGGATTCATCCCTTTGATGGTGATATAAAATCCTGCATCGATGTGCTCAGGAGAGAAGGAATCGACTATGTCATAGATCTCCATCACAATATTCGCTCGGCACGGATCAAACAGGGATTAAAACGGATCGCTTTTTCGGTCAATAAACTGAATTGGAAAAAGTGGCTCTACGTCACTTTTAAAATAGACCAAATGCCCAACAGGCATATGGTCGACCGGAATCTCGACACTATCAAATCCTTTATTGAAGAGAGGGATGACAAGGGCCTCGATTACTTTATTCCTGAAAAGGATGAAGTCGACACCCGCTCACTACCCGAAGCCTTCAGAAAGGGGTATATGGGACTCGCTATCGGGGCGCAGCACGAAACCAAAAAGCTTCCTGTTGAATTGCTGGTGAAGCTTTGTCAAAAACTGGAGCACCCTGTGGTGGTCCTGGGAGGGCCGGGAGACCGGGAGATCGGTGAGGCCTTGCACTCCCTTCCGGGGAAGGAGATCCTCAACGGCTGCGGCCATTACAGCATTCATCAATCGGCTTCATTGGTCAGGCAGGCAAAAGTGCTGATTACACATGATACAGGTTTAATGCATATGGGGGCAGCTTTTCAAAAAAAGATCATTTCGGTCTGGGGCAATACGGTACCCCAATTCGGTATGATCCCCTACAGAGCCGACCCCTCCTCTGTTCAGTTTGAAGTGACCGGTCTCTCATGTCGACCCTGTTCAAAAATTGGATATCAAAAGTGTCCGAAGGGACATTTCAAATGTATGCTGAAACAGGATCTGGATGGAATTACCAGAACAGCCCATCACCTCTGGGACTCCCCTGATTGATATTCCTACTGGGCAATAAATGAGTAGGTGATATTGGCTCTATGCTTTTCAGGACCGCTTAGTTCTATCCTGAATCGCGATGACCGGGCCGCTGAAAGCGCAGCATCGGCAAAACAGACCCTGTCGGAACCAATGATGGGTTGCAGCACCCGGGCCTCCCGCACACTGCCATCAGGGGCAACGGCTATTTCTACTTTTACAACTCCCGATCCCTGGCACCGGTAGACGGGCACTGTAAGCATTACCTTTCCCCTGCTAAGAGGCTCTTCCATGAATTCGAAGGTGATAGTGGTGGGACCGGCATAAACTGTTGTCTCCTCTTCCTCCTCCGCAGAGGGCGGAACATAATCGGCCGAAGCGAGGATCGATTGTAACTCCTCAAGCTTTGCACGATCTTCCTGGTTCCTGGCCTCCTCTATCTGGTCAAGAAGGTCCTTTACATAATCGTTAGTGGAGATATCCTGGCTGAGCTTCTCCTCTTCATTCAGGTTTACTGCCCTGTTGCTGGAGAGCTCCCGCTGGCGCATGATCTCTTTAAGCCATTCAGCCGGGATATCCACCTCCTCCTCCGCAAGTAGCTCCTCAATTGTCTTCTCCTCAAATTCCAATTCTATCCCCAGCTCCCGGTCACTCTTCAGTCCTTCCACCTTTACAAAAATAAGGATGATCAGTACCACCAGGTGAATAATCAGCGTATAGAGAATGGCCACCAGGTTCTCTTTGAAAAACCTTTTGATCCCCGCTCTGCCATATTGAAATATGTCATCCATACACTGCAAAATTAAGATGTTACTCCAACATCTTCATTATCTAACGGATATTTCCTATGTTTATAATAACAAAACCTGATTTTACCATGAAAAAAATAGTGCTCTTAGGTGTTTTGATCTTCCTGTTGAATGGATGTTCCATCCTCTCTGAACTTGCCGCCTTTACAAAATGTGAATTCAGGCTCCTCTCTCTTCAGGAACCTGCTTTATGCGGAATAGATGTAAGCCAAAAAAGCTTCTGGTCGGATTTCAGCTTTATGGAAGGACAGATCATTGCGGGACAACTGCTGAAAAAGAGTCTCCCCTTCGAAATAACGGTCAATGTGGAGGTGCGGAATCCGGGGGCATCAGTAGCCGCTGTTAACTCCATTCAATGGATCGCTTTTATAGATGATCTGCAGGTGGCGCAGGGAACGATACACGAACGGGTGGAGGTGCCGCCCTCGGGAGGAGTCAACAAGATTCCGTTACGGATTCAGGCCGACCTGATCGATTATCTGGAGGGGGATAATCCCAGAGCTATGCTGAATTTCGCATTGAACCTGGTTAATGCAGGCGATCAGGCCAGCCAGATGACCATGAAGATCAAACCAAGTGTACTGATAGGTTCCCAGAGCATTCAATACCCTGATTATTTCATCATTACAAAAGAATTTAAATCAGGGAACTAATTGATATCCATGGAGTAGATACTCTCAAAACCGACCTGGCCGGTTGCCGGTTCATATGTAACTCTCCCTCCCAGCGAAAGCGGAAATGAGATCCTGAGAATATTTATATCTACCACCAGATCAGCTCCATAGGTGGTATAGTTTCTCTCTTCGTAATGGGGGTTCGGATCATGTACAATAACATTGGTCCCCACCAGGTGATCGGTCCACAATGCTCCCCTGATCCGTTTCAGGTAGAGCAGGGACCCTATTTCAAGATCGGGATAAAGTATAGGGAAAACATAATCGGCACTGTAACGGGTCAGGACCTCGCCAAAAATCCCTCGCAATCCCCTGGGCATACCAATCAGATTGATAAATGCCGGACATGAGAAATCGAGTGGGAACTGTTTCTGGTGATAGGCAGATAACCTGATGGTTTGATGTTTTAAGGGTCCGGGAAAATAGGTAGTAATCCCCCCCATGGCCACCGAGCCAAACACCTGGTTGTTAAAGGGGGCATGATAATACCCTCCATTTGCTGTAAACCCGATCCGGGGCAGAATCTCTTTCACACCCTTTCTCAAATAGGAGGTGGCATAGAGGCTGTAGTAGAGGTAATGGGCCATCTGCTGGTAACTCTCCTGGCTCTCATTATACTGAATATCCCTGCGGTAATGGTAATCTATCCCTGGTTGGATCAGGGACAAGAATTTCCCGGTATTAATCCGAAAAGGCACATAAGTTTGAGCTGTAAAATTAAGTGCCTGTGGCAAGGCAATCACCGAATCGCCCTCCGCATAACGCAGAACATCGGGTTCGCCTCCATAATCAAAATAGAGATTTAGAACCGGATACCTCCCCTTTAACTTGATTCCGGAGTGAAACATATGAAACCCATCTCGATACTCATAACCCAGTTGGCTCACTGCTGTGCTCAGCCGGTTCTGAGAAATCAGTGAAACCCCCAGGCTCACAGGTAACTGTTCCGGATCCAGTGTAAGTTCCGGGTCCAGGTAATCAAAATAAAGAGGCAGCCAGGAGTGAATATTAAACAGGTGCAGCGCCTTTCTATACCGGTGCGTATCAAATTCAAGGGAGTCATCAGCGAATGGTAGTTCACCGATCCTGATCTCCTCCGGAGTCCGGTCATAATCGATCTGCTCCGCATGATCCCGCACCTCTTCCAACGGTTTCCACAACCCCTCCTCCAGGTCGAGGGTGGCCGCAGCATACCCTCCCGAAGTGTAGTTGGAGTAAAACAGGGTTTTTCCATCGGATGAAACCTGTGGATGAAAAGCACCAAAACGGGCGGAGGTAACCTGGAATACTTGATCAACACCCATATGATAGCAGTAGATATTATCAATACCTGAAAAGGTCCCACCAAAAAAGATATACCGCTTCTTAACAACAGGATAGGAGATATCATCCATCCCGGCATCAAACAATCTGGTCCATCTATCCGACTGGAGGGAATAACTGTAGAGCGATTTTCCCGATTCGACCGAAACCATCATCACCAGTGCCGAATCGGTCTCCATCCAGGCCGGGTGCTGTAGAAACTTGTTTCCGGGAGAGTGGATCACCCGATCGACGGTGCCATCCATACGAAGAATCGCCAGGTTGAATTGGTGTTTCTCCGTTTGCTCCACAACAGCAACCCGGGTTCCATCGCCAGAAATGGCAGGAGAGAAATACCTGGTCCTTTTTCCCAGGTTGCTGACCCTGCCAGTTGTCAGGTCATAACTTCGAATAATAGAGTAGTTCCTGTTGCTCCAGCGCCTGTCGGGAACAAATTCATCCCAGACAATATGGTTTCCGGAGTAACTGACTCTTCCCGAATTCAAATAACCAGGACGAAAAACACGTTTATCCTCTCCATCTCTCTCAACAATAACAAACTCCGGGATCTGGTCCATTCCCGTCTTTAGGGTCAGCATCTTTGATTCTGAGATCTCATGCGGAAAGGTATAACTGGTATAGTGACGTTTGCGGTAAATATTCCAATCGGTCACGGGGGTGTAAGAACGTTCTACCGCCATCTTAGCCCAGTGGTCCCGGTAACTCGTCAGTGCCTCCTGATAAAACTGTTTCTTGGATCTAAATCCGTATTGCTTCATACTGAACCAGGTAGGATTTAACAGAAATGGTTTCCTGGCAGCATACTGTTGAAAATCGATCCAGAACTTATTGCCATAGGTACGTCTCCCGTGCCTGACCATCAGGTACCCCAGCTGGTAATGATTGGGTATATGATGTTTGTAAGAGCCCATTGCTGCCTTGGAGAAAGACCAGAGCCTGTCTGCTTCCAGTAACTGGGCTTTTATCTCCATTTCAAAGGATGGCTGCCTCCCTCTCCCTGTTTTGGAGAGACGGGTCTCTGAATCCACTGCATCTCCCTCCAGATACCAGTATGGCAGGAATACTGCCATGGCCCCCACAGCCTGTTCTCCACCAAGATAGAAGAGCCCTTTTGTAATGCCCTGATTTAATTTATCGATCTGAACAGCATGTCTCCCCTCATGAAGAGCCAGCTGTGTCAGCCAGTCCTGGTAATAGCCATTGGGATCGGGATTGGTAAATATCTCCAGGCGTTTGGGTGCCCAGACAAAGACCCCGTTTGAAAAACTCGATTCGTTGTGGATAATCACAGGCATATGGCTGTTGCGATGGTCAAGGGGCTGCCCCAGGTAGGGGTAGTAGTGCTCGAGCCGCCGGGCAAATGCCTGAGCCAGGCTATCCACCCCACCCGGGTGGATCATGGTGTAGTGAGGCGTTTTAAACTGATACCACTTCAGGGAACCTGCGTCCTGTCCATACTCATAAAATTGACCGTTCAGTCCGGCCGAAATGAACAAAAGCAGAATGAAGATCATTCTGCCTTTGCTGTACAAATGATATAATGGAAGGTTAGTTCTCTGCAAATTTCACTTTATATCTGCTGTTGCGTAAATAGATATAGGCACGTTTACGAACATCCCCTTTTAATACAATGTCATGCATTCTTGAAGAGCCGCGGGTGTGACATACCCCTTGAAGTTCCTCCTCAATCTTTATCAGATCGATGCGTCGTCCGACAAAACCGGTAATATAGGTGATTGGAGCGCCATCCATCTTTCTCTTGTCAAGTCCAACCAGGAGCGTCTGTTTTTCAGGAGGCAGAGTATTGGGCTCCTTGATATTGGCATATTCGTATTCAAATTCGGGATAGTCCGTGTAGAGGGGTTGATCCAGATCGTTCATTCCTTTTAAAGTCATGTACTTTGGATTTAATGAACCACAAATATATATTTCGTTTTAATACTTGTCAACAGTTTCAAAAAAAATATTTTTTGGCAACTGTGCTAAAAAAAGCGTTAAATTCGTGCCAGCCAAAACAATAAAGGAATTTTAACACCTTATGCATTTTAGAAAAATAAATCTTTTCCTGGGTTGGGTCAGTTTTGCCATCGCCCTGATTGTCTACCTGCTCACCCTTGAACCTACCGTCAGCTTGTGGGACTGTGGCGAGTTTATTGCCAGCGCCTATAAACTCCAGGTGGGTCACCCCCCTGGAGCACCACTGTTCATGATTATTGGAAGGGTATTTGCACTCTTTACTTCCGATCAGGAAAAGGTAGCCATGATGATCAATGCTGTATCTGCCTTTGCCAGTGCCTTTACCATTCTTTTCCTCTTCTGGACCATCTCTCACCTGCTGAAAAAAATAGTTATAGGCAGTTCGGATAAACCCTCCAAAGCTGAAGTGATTGTTGTTCTTGGAGGTGCCTTTGTAGGAGCCCTGGCCTACACTTTCTCCGATACTTTCTGGTTCTCAGCTGTTGAAGGAGAGGTATATGCCACATCTTCCCTGTTTACAGCGGTGGTTTTCTGGGCCATTCTCAAATGGGAAAATGTGGCTGATAAACCGGGGGCCAACAGGTGGCTGATACTGATCGCATACCTCATCGGCCTATCTATCGGTGTACATCTCCTGAACCTGCTGGCCATTCCTGCCATTGTCCTGGTCTACTACTTTAAAAAATCCCCGATAGTTACCCGCAACGGGGTCTTAAAGGCGCTGGGAATATCGGGGGTAATTCTCCTGTTTATTATGTACGGAATGATCCCGGGCATTGTCAAACTGGCCACTGTGGTCGAGAAGTTCTTTACCAATACAGTAGGTTTACACTACAATGTAGGTGTCGTCATCTACGTATTTCTCCTGCTGGGAGCCCTGATCTATGGGATCTACCGTACCCAGTTCCTGAAAAAAAATGTTCTCTGGAACACTGTGCTGCTGGCCATCACTGTTATCGTTATTGGGTACTCCTCCTATGCGCTGATTGTAATCCGCGCCCTGGCTGGCCCTCCCATGAATGAGAATCGCCCCGAAAATGTCTTTGCTTTTCTTTCATATCTGAATCGGGAGCAGTACGGGGACCGCCCACTTATTCTGGGATACCAGTACAATGCAGAGGTTGAGGACCTGGTCTATAAAAAGCCTGTCTACATCCTGAACAAAGAGGAGAACAGGTATGAAATTGCCCATCGTAAACCGGAGGTGGTGATGAAAGGCAGCAAGGTGCTTCTTCCCCGTATGTACAGCCGTAATGTCATGCACAAGCAGGCTTACCAGGAGTTCGGTACCATAAACGATCCGGGGAGTCCCAGTTTCCTCGACAATATGGAGTTCCTGTTCCGCTACCAGATCGGCCATATGTATCTGCGCTATTTTATGTGGAACTTTGCCGGAAGACAGAACGATATCCAGGGACACGGAAATGTACTGAACGGAAACTGGATCAGCGGAATCGGGGCCATTGATTCGGCCAGGATCGGTTCACAGAAAAACCTGCCCGATCAGATGAAAAATCATCCGGCCAGGAATACCTATTTCTTTTTACCCCTTTTATTTGGACTGGTGGGTCTCTTTTTCCAACTGGATAAGAGTACACGTGATTTCTGGGTGGTCATGAGTCTGTTTATCCTGACCGGGGTAGCCATTGTCATCTACCTTAACCAGACTCCCTATCAACCCAGGGAGCGCGATTACGCTTTTGCAGGTTCATTCTATGCATTTGCCATCTGGATTGGAATGGGTGTGGCTGGACTGTTCCAGGTGCTGCGATCAAAACTGAATGCCAACCTCTCTGCTATCCTGGCAACAATTATCAGCCTGATGGCGGTCCCAGTGCTGATGGCCACGCAAAACTGGGATGATCATGATCGTTCCGGCCGTTATACAGCAAGGGATATTGCCAAAAATTATTTGAATTCGTGCAGCAAGGACGCTGTTCTCTTTACCGTAGGTGATAATGATACATTCCCCCTCTGGTATGTCCAGGATGTGGAAGGCGTCAGGGAAGATATCCGCATCGTCAATATGATGCTGTTCAATATGGATTGGTATATCGATCAGGCGAGATGGAAAAATTATGATTCGGAACCTCTTCCATTTACCATCCCGCAGGCAAAATATGAGGCCATTCCGGGAAACAGCATCTTTGTCAGGGAACACAAACAATGGGCCACTGTAGATTATATGCTCAACTTTATGAAGAGCGATAATCCCGATTACATGGTGAAACTGCGAAGCGGTGAACAGGTAAACTTCATTCCCACCCATCAACTGATCATTCAAGTGGATTCGGCCACGGTGGTCTCCAATGGTACCGTAGCTCCGGAAGATGCCCACAGGGTTGAAAAGAATATTCGCATTCAGCTGGAGCCCAATGGCCAGATCTTTAAAAACTCACTGGGACAGCTGGATATTATAGCTTCCAACAAGTGGAACCGGCCTATCTACTACACATCAGGCGGTTTTGACGGATCACTGGGCCTGGAAGAATTTTACCGTCTTGAAGGACTGGCCTACCGGCTGGTCCCCCTTAGAACACCCTATGAGAGTATCCTTGTTATGGGGGATATCGATACCGACACACTGTATGAGCGGCTGATGAATCAGTTTGAATGGGGCCGGATGAATGCGGAGGATGTTCAGCTGGATTACTATACTATTCGTACCATGTCTGTCATTCGATTCAGAAGCATGTATACCCGCCTGGCATTGCAGCTATTGCAGGAGGGAGATAGGAAGCGTGCAGTAGAAGTACTTGACCGGTGTATGGAGCTGGCCCCCTCCCGTGTGCTTCCCTATGACCAGTATATTACAGGTATCACGCTACCCAAAAGGGATGGGGGAGTGATCCATCATGAAGGGGTCATTGAGGCCTATTACCTCAGTGGAGAGCCAGAGAAAGCCAATGATATTCTCCTGGAACATTACCAGAATTTGACTGATAATGTTCTCTATTTCAACGCCATGAAGCCCCGGCACAGATCATCTATCCAGCGGGATATCAATGAGGCTATGTACCAGATGGAGGAGTTAAAGATCCTTCTTCAGAATTATCAGCAGGAAGAGCTGCTGCTGGAACTTGGAATTACCGGTTTCGGTTCATAAGAAAAGAGGCAAAATTGTACAGTTCACTCTTCCGCTCTTCCAGTCTGTTTAGCTTTTTCAGATTGGCCAGGGCCTCCTGATAATAATTCCGGATTCTTTTCTCTGTTAACTCTTTGACATTCAATGAATCGAAGATAGAGGTTACCGCCCCGATCTTCTCCTCCCGGTCAAACTCTTTCCTTGTGAACCACCCGGACAACTCCTCTCTCTGTGGGGCAGAAGCTGCTTCGAGTGCCTGGATCGCCAGAAAGGTCTTTTTATTGTCCACTATATCGGTACCCAGGTTTTTGCCCATCAATACCGGGTCGCCATAGATGTCAAGCAGGTCGTCCTGGAGCTGAAAAGCGATACCAAGGTTTCTTCCATATTCATAGAGGTCTTCAGCATCTCTCTGGGATGAACCTCCCAGGATAGCCCCAATCTTCAGGCTGGCGGCTATCAATACCGCCGTCTTTAACTGAATCATGGTCAGATACTCCTCTTCAGAAACCGAAATGAGTTCTTCAAAATTCATATCCATCTGCTGCCCTTCACACACCTGCATGGCCGTTTTGGTGAACACATCCTGGACCACATTCAGCACCACCCCCGGAGCCTGATTCATCAGGCGACTGGCCATAATTGACATCACATCGCCCGAAAGAATAGCCACATTTTCACTGTATTTGATATGCACCGTCGGGCTGCCCCTTCTCCGTTCCGAACGGTCCATGATATCGTCGTGTAACAGGGTAAAATTGTGAAATATCTCAATGGCCACGGCCGGAAGAAGTGCAGATTCCACCGCCCCGGCAAACATGTCGCAAGCAAGAATTACAAGTGCCGGTCTGATCCGCTTCCCTCCAAGGGAGAGAATATACCTGACTGGTTCGTATAGTTCAGGTGGGGTATCCGGAATGGAAAGGTTCTGAATATGTTTCTCAACCAGGTTCTGCGCTTCAAGAAGTGTATACATAGTGCAGACAAGTTAATGATTTTGGCCTAAA
>DAOWNM010000084.1 GCA_030642565.1 Bacteroidota bacterium
TTCACACCCAGTCTTTTACTTTCTGATTCGCGACCGTTTCTTGAGCTACCGGCTCCTTTTTTGTGTGCCATATCTTTTGACTTTTACTTTTTGACTTTCAATATTCAACTATTCTGCCTTGTCGCCAGACTCTTTCTTGGGAGCTGCTTTGGCTGCAGGGTTCTTCGCTTTGCTCAGATCCTTCGGTTGCTTGGCTGCAGTTGATTTGGCAACAGTTGATTTGGCAACAGTTGATTTGGCTGCGGTTGACTTGGCAACAGGTTTCTTCGCTGCAGTTGTCTTCGTTGCGATTGTTTTGGTTGCAGGAGTCTCCTCCTTTTTGGTTGCGGCTGTCTCCTTCTTGGCAGTTCCACCTTTTTCCAAGATTCCTTCAATCTGGATCTGGGTCAGGTACTGACGGTGACCATTCAGTTTTTGATAGCCTTTTCTTCTCTTCTTTTTAAAGACAAGAACTTTATCGCCTTTCAGATGAGAAACAACCTTTGCATCAACAGAAGCACCTTTTACAACAGGGTCGCCTATTGATACTTTGCTACCAGTATCGATTAATAAAACCTTATCGAAAGAAACCTTTTTTCCTTCTTCTACTTCCAGCCTGTGCACAAACAATTTCTGGTCTTTTTCAACCTTAAACTGCTGTCCTGCTATATCAACAATTGCGTACATTCAACAATGCTTTTAACTTTATATCAGATTTTTGGGTTTGCAAAGATAGAAAAGATTGTGTGATCGACAAAGGTTTTAGGCGAATTATTTTTTGAATAAATATGTCGCAGTTATTGCTATATTTCCTGTATAAAACTTTCATTTTTATTCATGAATATTACAAAAATGAAAGTCATAGCAGGGAACTCCCATATAGTTTTTTATAATACCTGTTTATTGTAATCATAAAAAACTATATGTACGTTTGTGATTAAAGAGTGCATAAAGAGGTATGGGAAAAATCAAATTAAACGTTCTGGGTATTTCGTACAGCCAGACTCAATCTGGCGCTTACGCCCTGGTCCTTTCAGAGGAGGAAGGAAACAGAAGGATTCCCATAATTGTTGGTGGATTTGAGGCACAGGCCATTGCCATTGAGCTTGAAGGGCTGGCACCTCCGCGTCCGCTCACACATGACCTGTTTAAGAATTTTGCAGAATCACACGGAATTACCATTATAGAGGTTAATATTCACAAGTTGGAAGATGGGGTTTTCTTTGCCAATATTCAGTGTGATAACGGGGGGAAGAGCATAACCCTGGATGCAAGGACCTCCGATGCCATTGCACTTGCACTCAGGTTCAGCTGTCCGATCTACACCACAGATGAAATTGTGGATAAAGCTGGTATTGTACTTGATTTCGAGAAGGGAACCGAATTTGAGCATCCTGGTGCTTCCCAGGATGAAGAGAGTGAAACAAAAGCAGAGGAGACAAAAAAAGGGGCCTCTCAAACAGACCTCTCCAAAACCAGTATGGATGAGTTAAGGTCGATGCTTGCAGAAGCAGTTTCAAAGGAGGATTATGAGAAGGCATCTGAAGTAAGAGATGAGATAAACCGTAGGTCCAGATGATTACAGATACTATAATGGTTGATACGGTGTTAACCTTTATTCAGCAGGTGCCAGTTGATTCAGTTCCATTATCCAATATTATTCCGGATAGAGCCGGATATGATTTCGACCTGGTGCATTTACTCAGGGGAATATTGGGCATGGCAGTTCTGATCGCTATTGCTTATGTTTTCAGTAACAACCGGAAAGCGGTTTCCTGGAAAATGGTGGGAACCGGACTTCTTTTTCAGCTTATTCTGGCGGTGGGAATACTTTATATTCCGTTTGTCCAGGTATTCTTTGAATTTATCGGCAAAGGATTTGTGAAGATTCTTGCCTTTACCAGCGAGGGGGTCAACTATCTCCTTAAACGGAACGATACAGGCGTAACTGATCCCGCACTGCAGAATTTTGCCTTCTCAATACTTCCAACCATCATTTTCTTCTCAGCCTTATCGAGCCTTCTTTTTTACCTGGGTATCATCCAGTTATTTGTGAAAGGGTTGGGGTATGTACTTTCGAGAGGATTGGGATTGTCGGGGCCTGAGAGCCTTTCAGTTGCAGGGAATATTTTCCTGGGACAGACCGAATCGCCCTTGCTGATCAAACCATACCTGGAGAAGATGAGTAAATCAGAGATTCTGCTGGTGATGTCGGGGGGGATGGCGACACTTGCTGGAGGCGTGCTGGCAGCCTATATCGGTTTTCTGGGTGGGGGAGATCCCGTCCAGCAGGTGATATTTGCCAAACACCTGCTCACAGCCTCGATCATGGCTGCTCCCGGGGTAGTGGTGATCTCCAAGATTATTGTTCCACCAACCGAAAGTGTCGATAAGACCATTGAGGTGAGCCAGGAAGAGGTGGGGAAAAATGTCCTGGATGCTATCTCCAATGGTACCGGTGATGGATTGAGACTCGCGGTCAATGTGGGAGCCATGTTGCTGGTATTCATCGCCTTTATTGCATTCGCCAATTATATCTTTGTTAAGATTGGCGACTGGACCAGTCTGAATGATAAAATACTCTCGGTCACCAACGGGAAGTATAATGAACTGAGCCTGGAGTTTATCCTGGGATATGCTCTCTCCCCACTGATGTGGTTGATCGGTGTAGCCAGTGATGATATCACCCTGGTAGGATCCCTTCTTGGGAAAAAACTGATACTAACAGAATTTGTGGCCTATATTGATCTGGCCGATATGAAAGCTGCCGGTTCTTTTACCGATACTAAATCGATCATCATGTCGGTATACATGCTATGCGGATTTGCTAATTTCGCCTCCATCGGGATCCAGATCGGGGGGATTGGTGCACTTGCGCCGGGCCGCAGGGTATTGCTTGCCCAGTATGGGATGCGTGCATTGCTGGCAGGAACCCTCGCCTCACTTCTCTCGGCTACCATAATCGGAGTTTTACTGGGATAGGAATGGCTGGTGGAGGCAAATACGATTTTGATTTTTCCGATAAGGTGGTACTTGTAGTAGAGGACAACCAGATATCTTTCAAGTTGATAAATGCGGTGCTGAAACAAGTGAAGACAAACGTGGTCCATGCTTCCAATGGAAAGAGGGCCATCGAAGAGTGCTCTTCAGAAACTCATTTTGATCTTGTACTGATGGATATGCAGATGCCCGAAGTGGATGGACTTGAGGCGACCAGGAGAATCAAGCAGATCCGTCCCGACCTTCCGGTGGTGGCCACGACAGCCAATACCTTTGATGAAAATGCGCTGGCCTGTAGGGAGGCAGGTTGTGATGGATTCCTGACAAAACCTCTGCAGTTTCAGAAGATGTTTGAATTGATGCAATCTCTTTTTGACCGGCAAGAATAGTGCAGTTATGGCACTTCCCGTAATCATTATCCTTTTAATTATCTATTGCTACTCCCTGTTTATTCTACTCTTTTACTCAGAGATTGAGAAGGATACTGGCGTTACTAGTGATTTTGTGGAACATCCCCGACCCGTTAGTGTCATTATTCCTTTCAGGAATGAGGCGGATCATCTGCCCGGACTGGTAAATGATCTGGCTCTCCAGACCTATCCTGATGAGTTGTGGGAAGTTCTTTTTGTAAATGATCATTCGGAGGATGGGTCAGCTTCAAAGCTGGAATCGTTACTGAAGTCCAAGGCCCTGGAGAGCAGTGGTTTTAGCTGCCATTCATTGCCTTCTGACAGATCTGGAAAAAAGGCGGCCCTCTTTTATGGCATAAGGCATGCGAAATATGAACGGATTATTCAGGTGGATGCAGATTGCAGGGTGGGCCGCCGGTTTATTGCTTCACATATCTCCTTTCTTAACATCCATCCATCCGACCTGACAGCTGGAGTGGTAACCACCGGAACGGGGAAAGGGAATTTCCTGGAGACCTTTGAACGACTTGATATGTTATCGCTGGTGGGTAGCGGTGCAGGATCATTCAGTCTGGGCCGGCCGATGATGTGCAGTGGAGCCAATCTCTCCTACTCAAAAGAACTTTATATGGAGACCCGCTCCTTCGATCCGGAACATGCCACCGCCTCGGGCGATGACATGTTTCTGATGATCGGGGCCCGTAAACTGGGCAAGACCCTCACTTTTAATACAAACAGGGAATCGCTTGTGGAGACCGGACCTGTGAAGGATCTTTGGACCATGATTGCACAGCGAATACGATGGGGTTCAAAATCTGGCAGGTACAGGATGCCCGATATCCAGTTGCTTGCGCTCCTGGTAACGTTGACCAATATCTCCATACTACTTATGCCGGTATGGTTCATTCTATTTTCAGGATTGTGGCCCTGGTTGGCCGGGGCCTTGTTTTTAAAGAGCCTTGCCGATTTTTTACTTCTTTTCAAGATCACAGGGATAACAGGACAGAGAGCCGATCTGTGTCTCTTTATTCCTGTTTCACTGGTCTACTATCCTCTGTTTCTAATTACAGCGGCCGGTGCTCTCCTGGGAAAACCATTTTGGAAAAGATCAGTTAAGTAAACCTTCGGCGCTGCATGAGCAGGTGGCTGAACCAGATGGCCAGAGAGGTATAGAGAAGGACCAGCATGATATTAAGCCATGCTGGCAATCCTTCCGGCAGGATGTCCAGAGCCGACTCATCGATGGATTCGGCGCTGTTTATCTTCCTTTCAAAAATCTCAATCAGGTTCGGTACCGGGGTTAGCTGTGTGGTAGTTCGCATGGGAAGGTACCAACGCACCTCCTGTTCACGCAGAATCAGGAACAGTACCGGATCGACAAATACCCTCATTGCCAGAAAAGTAAGAAGTGAGAGTGCCGTATTTTTTATCAGGAGAGCCACCAACAGCCCCATGGACATATAGGCAAATGAGGAGACCAGGTATCTTCCCAGGATCCAGGTGTTTTCCATGGCAATCTTAAAGGTAAGCTTATAGCTGTAGATCAGTCCTAGGGTGAGTGAAGTGATTCCAAGAAGCAGTGTGGCAAAAAGGGAGAGAACCACCACCAGCAACAGTTTTTGCAAAAGCAGTTCTGTACGGCTCAGACCAAAAATAATCTGGGTTTTAAAAGTATGGTTATTAAATTCTTTGGTGGTGATCATAATGATAATCAGCGCCAGTAGTATGTTGTAAGGTTCGGTGATCCAGGTGAGAAACAACCATACATCGGGGAAGCGGAACAGGTCGCTGAGCGATATCACAGGGATCTCCTTATCGATAGCCGGATAGATAAATAATCCCAGGGAAAATGCCAGGAAATAGATCCCCAGTGTAATCCGGAAAGGATTATAGTTAAGCAATTTAACCTGTTCAATATGTAGTAATCGTCGCATCTATTATTCCTCCTTTACCAATTCCAGGAACTGCGATTCCAGGCTTCTTTTCCGGCTCAGCATATGATGGATGACCAGTTTATTGGTAAATGCAAAAGCGTTGACCTCCGCTGGCATTACCTTTTCATTAAGGGTAAGAACCAGCAGGCCGTTTTCTGTTTCAACCTCTTTTACCAGGGATGATCCCATCAGTTTCTGCCTGAGCGCTTCGTTGTTGTCACAGGAGATCTCGATGATCTCATCTTCGGCCAACAGCTCTTTCACAGGTCCATCAGCCAAAAGTTCTCCCTTTTTCAGGATGGCCACATGACTACAGATTTTTTCAACCTCGCTCAGGATGTGGGAGGCCAGAATCAGCGTTTTGCCAAGATGCACCTGTTGGAGGACAATCTCTCTTACCTCTGAAATGCCTTCCGGGTCGAGACCATTAGTGGGTTCATCAAGGACCAGTACCTTTGGATCGCCCAGAAGTGCTGCTGCAACACCAAGCCTCTGTTTCATTCCCAGCGAGAGGGTAGAGTACCTGGATCTTTTTCTCTCTGCCAGGTGTGAGGTTTCCAGTACGCGGCCAATATCCCCGTATGGCATCCCTTTGATATCGCAAATAATTCTCAGGTTTTTCTCCAGGTTCAGATAGGGATAGAAATGGGGTGTTTCAATAAGTGAACCAATGCTCCTTCTCTGACTGGCCTTCGGCTCTTCGCTGAACCATTTGAAGAATCCACTATCCTGCCGTATGATGCCGGTAACTATAGAAAGAGTGGTGGTTTTTCCGCTTCCATTGGGGCCGAGGATCCCATAAGCCTCTCCTTCTGTGATCTTAAGATCCAGGTTCCGGATGGCTCTGACATTTTTATAGGATTTGGACAACCCCTGAATAGAAAGGATCTCCTTCATATTAGTTGGCAAGCTCGGAAAAGAATTTGATACGAACAAGCCTTATCTCCTCTTCTGTAAAATACTCTTCACCCAATTCTGCAAGAGCAGCATCGATTGATTCTGTCTCTGCCTCACGGAAGTATTCGAAAATTTCATTCAGTTTCTCATCATCCATGATTTCATTCAGGTAATAATCAATGTTCAGTTTTGTGCCTGAACTAACAATGGCCTCAATCTCTTCTATGAGATCCATAAGCGTGATATTTTTTGCATTGGCTATATCATCCAGACTCAACTTGCGATCGATGTTCTGTATGATATAGACTTTGACACCCGATTTGTTGATCACCGATTTGACCACCATGTCCTGAGGCCGGATAATATCTTTCTCCTCCACATACACATGGATCACTTCGATAAATCTCTTGCCGTACTTTTTAGCTTTGCCAGTACCGACACCCATAATATGCTGAAGTTCGTCCATCTCAACCGGGTACTGAATAGCCATGTCCTCCAGCGATGGGTCCTGGAATATCACAAATGGCGGAAGATTCAGTTCCCTGGCCATCTTTTTTCTTAGATCCTTCAGGATATGCATCAGCTCCTCATCCGCTGCACCGGTTCCACCACCTGTGGATATGCCCTCTTCCGGTGTAATATCAAAATCATGATCCTGTGTCAACATCACCGAATAAGGCTTCTTTATAAACTCATGACCGGCTTCCGTCAGCCTCAATAATCCATAATTCTCAATATCTTTTGTGATCAATCCAGCAATCAGGGCCTGCCTGAGTACCGCATTCCAGCATTTCACATCCTTCTCCTTTCCGGCACCGAAGTACTCGGAATGGTGATGGTTATATGTCTTCACCGCGCTATTGGCAATACCCGAAAGAATACTAGAGATATGTTCGGATTTGAATTTTTCCTGTACTCCTAAAATAGCTTTCAGACTTAAAAGAATATCTGCTTTTCCTTCAAATCTTTCTTTGGGATGCAAACAGTTATCGCAGTTGTCGCAACCCTCCTCCATAAATTCACCGAAGTAGTTGAGTAGCAGCTTTGGACGGCACACTGCCGATTCGGCATAAGCCACGGTTTCGAGCAGCAGCTGTTTGCCAATTTCCTGTTCTGCCACAGGTTTTCCCTGCATAAATTTCTCCAGCTTCTGAATATCCTTGTACCTGTAAAATGCGATACATTTTCCTTCACCTCCGTCCCTGCCGGCCCTGCCTGTCTCCTGGTAATATCCCTCCAGGCTTTTTGGCATATCGTAATGAATTACAAAACGCACATCAGGCTTATCAATACCCATTCCAAATGCAATGGTGGCTACTATCACATCGACCTCTTCCATCAGGAACTGGTCCTGGTTCGAAGAACGGGTCAGGGCATCCATCCCGGCGTGATATGGCAATACTTTGATACCGTTCACCTTCAGAGTTTCAGCCAGCTCTTCTACCTTCTTACGGGAGAGGCAGTAGATGATCCCGGACTTGTTTTGGTTGGCCAGAATAAATTTGATAATCTCCTTGGTGGCATGGATCTTTGGTCTTATTTCGTAATAGAGATTATGCCGGCGGAACGATGATTTGAAAACCTTGGACCCAAGCATATCGAGGTTCTTCTGAATATCGTTTTGAACCTTTGGAGTGGCAGTGGCTGTAAGGGCAATAATAGGTGCTGTACCAATTTTGTTGATAATGGGCCTGATTCTTCTGTATTCCGGTCTGAAGTCGTGGCCCCATTCAGAGATGCAGTGAGCCTCATCAATGGCATAAAAAGAGATGTTTACCTTTTTCAGGAAATCGATATTCTCCTCTTTGGTCAGGCTCTCAGGAGCCACATAGAGCAGGCGGGTTCGTTTGTCCAGCACATCCTTCCTTACTTTGGCAATGGCGGTTTTTGTAAGAGACGAATTGAGGAAATGTGCCACACCATCGTCCATACTGAAACTACGCATGGCATCCACCTGGTTTTTCATCAGTGCAATCAGAGGGGAGATCACAATGGCAGTACCATCTTGGATAAGTGCAGGAAGCTGATAACAGAGTGATTTACCTCCCCCGGTGGGCATCAGTACAAAAGTGTCATTGCCCGCAAGAACATTAGTAATAATGTCCTCCTGGTTCCCTTTGAAACTATCAAAACCAAAATACTTCTTCAGGTTCTTGTGAAGTATCTCTCCTCTGTTCTTCATTATCTCTTTGAAAAGCTGGCGAAATTAAAGATAGTATAAATTGATTTCTGTTTCAAGGGGGTGAGTTTTTTTTGTTACTTTGCAAATTCTTTATCCAGACTGAATATGAGTAAGAATATTGAAGGGGAAATGTCTTTCCTTGAGCACCTTGAGGTGATGCGCTGGCACCTCCTGCGTTCCATTGCAGCGATTGTTATCCTGGCCCTGGTGGCTTTTGTATTTAAGGAGATTGTATTTGATAAGATCATCCTGGCTCCCAAAGAGCCCCATTTCCCTACCAACCGTTGGTTGTGTAAACTGGGGGAAATTCTTGGATTGGAGCGTATCTGCATCAACCAGGATCCTTTCACTCTGCAAACCGTTAAAATGGCCGAGCAGTTCTCCATGCATATCATTGTCTCTCTGGTGGCAGGTGTGGTGGTGGCATTCCCCTATATTTTCTGGGAATTCTGGAGGTTTATTATTCCGGCACTTTATGATAAGGAGAAGAACACTGCCAAGGGTGCGGTATTTTTCACCTCGTTGCTTTTCATCCTGGGAGTTTTGTTCGGTTACTATATTATCTCGCCCCTCTCGGTCAATTTCCTTGGGAACTACAAGGTGAGTGAAAGCGTGATCAGCGCTCCCACACTTCGTTCCTATGTAGATACCATTACTAAGGTGGTGCTGGCTGCCGGACTGGTGTTCCAGTTACCGATTCTTGTCTATTTCCTTAGTAAGGCGGGACTGGTCACACCCGATTTTTTGAAAAAGTACCGGAGACACTCCCTTGTTGTTATTGTAACCCTTTCGGCCATTATTACTCCCCCCGATATATTCAGCCAGGTGCTGGTGGCCCTCCCCCTGATGGTACTTTATGAAATCGGCATCGCTATCAGCAAGCGGATTATGAAGCAGCAGGAGGCTGAGATGGCGGCCTATGACAGACCGGTAAAGAACGGGAAGAAAGATTCTGCTGAAGAGCCGGAAACCGGAAAGAAAGATTCTGCTGAAGAGCCGGAAACCGGAAAGAAAGATTCTGCTGAAGAGCCGGAAACCGGAA
>DAOWNM010000239.1 GCA_030642565.1 Bacteroidota bacterium
ATATCCTCAACAATACACCGGGGCACTATGTTCATTCAGAATTCTCTTGTTTTCAAATACTGGTCCATGGATTCTGCAGCTTTCCTCCCATCACCCATGGCCAGAATTACTGTGGCTCCACCCCGCACAATATCTCCTCCGGCATATACGCCCTCCACCGAACTGTGCATGGTATCACTGTTAACAATAATGGTCCCCCATTTTGAAACATCCAGCTCTTTCATACTCTGTGGGATCAATGGATTGGGCGATACGCCTACACTCACCACCACGGTATCAATCTCCATTGTAAACTCCGATCCTTCGATGGGAAGGGGCCTCCGTCTGCCGGAAGCATCTGGTTCCCCCAGCTTCATTTTCTGAACCTTCATCTTACATACCCGGCCGTTCTCGTCGGCATAATATTCAAGAGGATTATGCAGATTCATAAACTCCACACCCTCCTCCTGGGCATGTTCGATCTCTTCGTTACGTGCAGGCATCTCTTCGATGGACCTGCGGTAGATGATTATGGAACGTTCCGCTCCCAGTCGCTTGGAGGTTCGGACGGCATCCATGGCAGTATTTCCACCCCCGATTACAGCTACTTTCTTTCCGGAAATCACAGGGGTATCATACTCAGGATCGGCTGCATTCATCAGGTTGACCCTGGTCAGGTACTCATTGGATGAATAGATCCCGATATAGTTCTCACCGGGAATGTGCATAAAATTGGGAAGTCCTGCACCGCTTCCCACCATAAAAGCCTTAAAACCCTCCTTTTTAAGATCTTCAATGGAAGCAGTTGCTCCCACGATGAAATTCTTCACGAACTTCACCCCCATTTTTTTCAGCACATCAATTTCCATATCCACAACGCGGTTGGGAAGTCTGAATTCCGGGATACCATATTTTAGTACCCCTCCAATTTCATGAAGCGCTTCAAACACTGTCACATCATACCCCTTCTTGGCCATGTCCCCGGCAAAAGCCAGTCCGGCCGGACCTGAACCAATACAAGCCACTTTAACCCCATTCTTTTCAAGTATATCCGGAACCGACATTTTTCCGCTATTCTGCTCATAATCTGCGATATATCGCTCCAGGTGTCCGATGGCAACAGGAGATTTATTAAGCTTCAGTGTATAGAAACATGCCTGTTCGCACTGCACCTCCTGAGGGCAAACCCTGCCACAAACAGCAGGAAGGGTATTGGTCTCTTTCAGAACCCGGGCCGATTCCAGGAACTCCCCGGCTTCGATCCTCTTGATGAATTTTGGTATATTGATTCCTACCGGGCACCCTGTAATACAGGTTGGATTCACACAATCGAGGCAACGTTGCGCCTCTCTGCGCGCCTCCTCCTCTGAGAGACCACAGTTTACCTCTGTAAAATCCTTGTTTCGTTTCTCCGGATCCTGCTCGGTCATACTGACCCGTTCGATCTGTATCCGCTCCTTGTTTTTCATATTTCCCCGAAGGGTCACTCTCCACTCCTGCTCTCGTTCGTTTTTTAAATATTCTGAAACTTCATCCATCTCTTTACTTCGATTTGGGGTGATTACTCAGGTAATTTTCATACGCTTCTGCTTCCGAAGTTTTATAGGAATCGAGCCTCAGTAGCATCTCGTCAAAATCAACTTCGTGGGCATTGAATTCGGGCCCATCCACACATACAAATTTGGTTTTCCCACCAACCGATACCCGGCAGGCCCCGCACATCCCGGTGCCATCCACCATCAGCGTATTAAGGCTGGCCACGGTGGGAATGTTGTATTTTCCTGTCAACATGGTGGCAAATTTCATCATGACAGCCGGACCCACAGTCACAGCCAGATCCACCTGCTCCCTCTGAATAACCTCCTCCATACCGTTTGTAACCAATCCTTGTTTTCCATACGATCCGTCATCGGTCATGATAATCACTTCGTCGGAATGCTCCCGCATCTGCTCTTCCAGGATGATCAGCTCCTTCTTCCTGGCAGCAAGTACGGTAATTACCCTGTTTCCTGCCTGTTTAAATGCTTCTACTATGGGCAACAGGGGCGCAACACCAACCCCGCCTCCCGATGTAAGTACCGTTCCAACTTTTTCGATGTGTGTGGGTTTTCCCAACGGACCCACCACATCGGTAATCACATCCCCTACCTCTAGTTCACATATCTTGGCGGATGTGACTCCAACCCTCTGAATGATGAGGGTGATAGTCCCTTTTTCCATATCAGCCGCGACAATGGTAAGTGGGATCCGCTCCCCTTTCTCGCCGGTCTTAACGATCACGAAATGACCCGCTTTCCTTCTTCTTGCGATATGCGGGGCTTCCACGACCAGTCTCACCACAGCTTCTGAAAAATACTCCTTTTCAATAATTTTGTTCATTTTCCGTTGTTTTGTCAAGGTGATATTTGGATCATAATATTACATGAAAAAAAGATCTTTTTCGATGCCATTTATTAACTACATGTTTAAAGAATAAAAAAAAATATTTTAATTTTAACCAAATATGAAGGACCTTTCTACAGAGTACCTGGGATTGGAATTGAAGAATCCAATCATCGCCGGGAGCAGTGGTCTGACCGGCACACTTGACGGCATCGTTTCTATGGAGAAGCATGGTGCAGGTGCTGTAGTCATTAAATCAATATTCGAGGAGGAGATTCTGCTGGAGGTGAAAGAGCAGATGAAAGAGGCTGAAAAAAATCCTATGATCTATTCAGGATTGTCGGAAACCCTCGACTACATCGATCTTCACATCCGTGAGGATAACCTGGGGAAATTTCTTCAGTTGATCAGAGATGCTAAAAATGCAGTCTCCATCCCGATCATCGGCAGCATTAACTGCATTTCAAATGAGGACTGGACTCACTTTACCAAAAGGATGGAAGAGGCAGGCGCAGATGCCCTGGAGTTGAATATTTTCCTCAACCCGGCCGATTTTAAAAACAAAGAGTTTGAAAAAGCCTATTTCCGAATTATAGAGAAGGTGCTGGCGACGGTAAAGATTCCTGTGGCCATCAAGATCAGTAAATATTTCACACGCCTTGGCCTCTCTGTGAAAGCTCTATCCGAAACAGGCGTTTCGGGGCTGGTGATGTTTAACAGGTTCTATTCACCCGACATTAATATTAAAAAGATGGTGCTGTCCACACCCCATATGTTTTCCACCCGTGAGGAGCAATATGAGACCCTTCGATGGATTGCCATTATGTCGCAGCGGGTAAAGTGTGACCTTGCAGCTTCCACCGGCATTCACACAGGTGAAGATGTGATAAAAATGTTGCTGGCAGGTGCAACGGCCATTCAGGTGGTATCGACCCTTTATATGAATGGCCCGGAGCAGATCAATAGGATACTGACAAAGCTCAATCATTGGATGTCCGATCAAGGTTTCGATTCTGTGGACCAATTCAGAGGGAAGATTACCCGGGAATACAGTGAGGACCCGGCTGCATTTGAGCGGATGCAGTTTATGAAACACTTCAGTGAAATAAGATAAAAGCCGGTAGTGAGCAACAATTCCAACGCCCGGTTGTTACTATGTAAATTTGTACCGGTGGCATATGGACGATCTATCGTTTTTGCAGAGTCTCGACACAGAGGCCATTGAGGAGCTTTATAAAAAATACCGGAAGGACCACGGGTCGGTGGATCCCAGCTGGCACCACTTTTTCCAGGGTTTTGACCTGGCCAGAAGAGAATACAGTCACCCCGAATCCGAATCCCTCACATTTGACGAGGAGTTTAAGGTCCTTAACCTGATCAATGGTTACCGTAAACGGGGACACCTGTTCACAGAGACCAACCCTGTACGTACCCGAAGAAAATACTTTCCTACCCTCGACCTTGAGAATTACGGGCTTTCAGAAAATAACCTGGATATATCTTATCATGCCGGGAGGGAGATTGGTTGCGGTAAAATTCCACTGCGTGATATTGTTGATCGCCTGAAGAAAACCTATTGCGGACATATTGGATCCGAGTTTATGTTCATCCGGATTCCGGAAAAAATCAGGTGGCTCACAGAACGCATCGAGCAGGGAAAGAACCGGTCCGTTTTCATGCCTGAAGAGAAGATGAAAATCTATCACCATCTGATAGAGGCGGTGGGATTTGAAAAATTCATTCACAATAAATTTGTAGGTCAGAAACGATTCTCCCTTGAAGGTGCGGAGATTCTGATACCTGCGTTAAACGACCTGATAGAAAAGGGTGCAGGCATGGGTGTAAAGGAGTTTAACATAGGTATGGCTCACAGGGGGCGGCTCAATGTGCTGGCAAATGTTCTGAGGAAACCGGCACAGAATATCTTCAAAGAGTTTGAAGGAGAGTCCTATGAAGAACGGATCAGCCTGGGTGATGTGAAGTACCACCTGGGGTATAGCAATACCGTGAAAACCGGCGAAGGGGAAGATGTGATCCTGAATATTGTCCCCAATCCGTCACACCTTGAATCGTCCGCACCCATCGTCGAGGGTGTTTCCAGGGCAC
>DAOWNM010000135.1 GCA_030642565.1 Bacteroidota bacterium
GCCAATGTAGCACTCACCATGATACTGTTTTTAATGCTCTCCCTGCTGGGTATGAATACCTTTTATATACAGGAAGCCACACATGCTGGTCATGAGGTAGTGGGTCTCTACCCGGTAAGCAGCCTGCTGGCATCGTGGATCGATGCCGGTGAACACAACGAACTGTGGCACCACTTCAACTGGTGGTTCCATATCAGTCTGATCTTTGTGTTTGCCAATTACCTTCCCTACTCCAAGCATTTCCATGTATTTATGTCTGTTCCCAATGTCTTCCTGAGCAGGCTGGAACCCCTTGGAAAACTGGATACCATGGAGAGCATTACCAAGGAGGTGAAGATCATGATGGATCCCGACCAGGCTTTTGCTTCACCCCCCGAAGGTGCTGAAGCAGAGGAGGAGGTTCCTGAGCGGTTCGGTATCATGGATGTGGAGGATGTGACCTGGAAAAACTACTTTGATTCGCTGGCCTGTACCGAATGTGGCCGCTGTACCTCGGTCTGTCCGGCCAATATAACCGGAAAGAAACTTTCGCCACGCAAGGTGGTGATGGATGTACGGGCCAGGATGAAGGAGAAGGGCCCTGGCTTAATTAAGAATGGGAACGACTATTCGGACAACCGTTCGTTGCTGAGGGACTATATCTCTGAAGAGGAGCTTTGGGCATGTACCCTCTGTAATGCATGTGCACAGGAGTGTCCCATCAATATTAATCAACCCGCTCTGATTGTGGGAATGCGACGCTACCTGGTGATGGAGGAGTCTGCAGCACCGGGCGAACTGAATGCCATCTTCTCCAACATTGAGAACAATGGAGCCCCCTGGCAGTTCTCCCAGGAGGACCGAATGTTGTGGACCGGTGGAAAGGTGGAGGTGCCTCTGATGGCCGATCTGCTTGCCAAAGGAGAGAAGCCGGAGTACCTGCTATGGGTGGGGAGTGCCGGTGCCTTTGATGACCGTTACAAGCGGGTGAGTGTGGCATTTGCAAAGGTGCTGAACCACCTGGGAATCTCCTATGGTGTATTGGGCGTGGAGGAGTCCTCCAGCGGAGATGTGGCCCGCCGGGCAGGGAACGAAATGTTGTTCCAGATGCAGGCCATGATGAATATTGAAATACTTGATGGATACAAGGTGAAGAAGATCATTACCTGCGATCCGCACGTATACAATACCTTTAAGAATGAGTATCCCGACCTGGGTGGGAGCTACGAGGTGATTCACCACACGCAGTTTCTGCGCGATCGGATATCGGATGGAAAGCTCTCTATAAACGGTGGTTCACTCTTCGGGAAAAAGATTACCTTCCATGATCCCTGCTATTTGGGACGTGCCAATGGTGAGTACAATGCCCCAAGAGAGGTGCTGGAAGCACTTGGTTCCACCGTGGAGATGAAGCGAAACAGAAGTTTTGCACTCTGTTGTGGTGCAGGCGGCGGACAGATGTTCAAGGAGGCAGAGAAAGGGGAGAAGGAGGTCTTTATCGAACGGACCGAGGATGCACTGGAGACCGGCGCCGATATCATTGCCACAGCATGTCCCTACTGCATGGTGATGATGACCGACGGACTCAAGTATAAGAACAAAGAGGAGGAGATCAGTAACTATGATATTGCAGAGCTGGTTGCCAACTCTCTAAATTTATAACTAACTACTAAAACGAGTAAATCTTATTAATAATGGAAGAGAAGAAACTGATAACCGGCGGTGAATTCCTGGTCAAAGAGACCAGTATCGCCGATGTATTTATTCCCGAAGAGCTTGATGAAGAGCAGCGCATGATTGGTGAAACCTGTAAAGATTTCCTGAACAGTGAAGTATTTCCCGTGGCTGACCGCATCGACGCCCAGGAAGAGGGCCTTATGAGGACCCTGATTGAGAAGTCGGGCGAACTTGGACTGCTGGGGATCGCCATTCCCGAGGAGTATGAAGGGTTCGGACAGAGCTTTATCACTACCATGTATGCAAGTGAAATAATGGGATCGGGATATTCCTACGCTGTGGCCTTTTCCTGTCATACCGGGATCGGTACCCTGCCGATTCTCTATTATGGAAACGAAGAGCAGCGTGCCAGGTATATTCCTCAACTGGCTACCGGTAAAAAGGTCGGTGCTTATTGTCTCACCGAGCCGGGAGCTGGATCAGATGCCAATTCCGGAACCACCAAAGCTGTTCTTTCCGAGGATGGCAAACACTATATCCTCAATGGTGCCAAAATGTGGATCACCAATGCCGGGTTTGCAGATGTATTTACTGTCTTTGCCAAGATTGACAACGACCGGGTGCTGAGTGCCTTTATCCTTGAGCGTGATTTTGAAGGGATCACTTTTAACCCTGAAGAGAAGAAGATGGGGATCAAGGGTTCATCCACCCGGCAGATCTTTTTTAACGATGTAAAGGTTCCCGTGGAAAACATGCTGGGCAAGCGTGGGGAGGGCTTTCGGATTGCCCTGAACATCCTGCATATGGGACGAATCAAGCTGGGTGCCAATGTGATTGGATCGGCCAAGACCGCCATCGACCAGTCGGTGAGTTATGCCAACGAAAGGAAACAGTTTAAAAGCCTGATCTCCCAGTTTGGTGCCATCAAGTACAAGCTGGCCGAGCAGGTGATCCGGACCTTTGCCACGGAGTGCTCGGTATACCGGGCCAGTAAGGCACTGGATGATGCCATTGATTATTTTATTGCCAAGGGCGATGACAAGGGCCGCAATACCATGGAGGCGTTTAACCATTTTGCTGTTGAGGCTGCTGTCATGAAGGTATTTGGCTCCGAGGCGCTCGACTATGTGGTGGATGAGGGTGTCCAGATCCATGGAGGCATGGGTTTCTCAGCCGAGATGATGATCGACAAGGGGTATCGCGACTCCAGGATCAACAGGATTTTTGAAGGAACCAATGAGATCAACCGGTTGTTGCTGGTGGACAATGTGCTGAAAAAGGGGGCCAAAGGTATACTTCCCATATTTGAAGAGGGGGAGAAGGCTTTCCAGGAGGTGAATGGACTCAATAGAACTCCTGCTCCCCCCGCTAAAGGCTATTTTGAGGAGAAGGATCAATATGTGGCCAACTTTAAGAAGGTGGTCCTGATGCTGCTTAAATCGGCTTCGGATACCTTTGCCAGGAAACTGGCACATGAGCAGGAGGTGCTCAGTAATATCTCCGACTGTATTATTCAGACCTATGCAGCCGAATCGGTTGTGCTCCGCCTGAAAAAGATGGAGTCGCTGAAGGGCGAAGGCGCAACAGCACTCTACCGCGATATGGCCGATATATTTGTCTATGATACTGCGGCCCGGATCAGGAAGTTTGCCAGTGACTCAGCCTACTCCTATGCAGAGGGTGAAATTGGTGAGCAGCTTGAGAAGGGAATATCTTACTTTACCTCGGTGGCAGGTGTGAATGTGAAAGAGGCGCGCAGAAGGATTGCCGACCGTCTGATCGAAGAGAACAGATACTGCTTCTAACTGGTAAATCATCGAATCGCCTGAGAACTATAATATTGTGATTATTGGTGCCGGGAATGTAGCTACACACATTTCCCGGCATCTTCATTCTGCAGGGCATCAGATTAGCTGTATATATTCAAGAACAGCTGCATCGGCTGAGCAGCTGGCCGGGGAGCTTGGGGTTCCGGGTACAGCCGATCCAGGGGATGTTCCCACGGAGGCCGATTTTTATATTCTATCTCTGCCCGACCGGGCAGTGATCCCGGTGGCAGAGAAGTTTCGACATACAGCAGGTACCTGGCTCCATACCGCCGGGGCGCTTTCCATGGATCTCTTTCAGCCTGTTTTTGAACGGTATGGCGTATTCTATCCACTGCAGACCCTCAGTCGTTCCCGGCCGGTGGAACCTTCTCAGGTTCCCTGCCTGGTGGAGGGCTCTTCCCCGGAGGTGACCGCATCGGTAATGAAGCTGGCATCGACAGTTTATGACAGGGTAGAGAAGGTTGATTCGGCCACCCGGCTGGTGATTCATGCGGCCGCAGTTTTCGCCAATAACTTCTCCAATCATATGGTGCATATTGCCAGGGAGATTATGACCGAACAAAAGGTCGATCCCGGCCTGCTGGACCCCCTGCTGGAAGAGACCTTTCAAAAGATAAAAGCGATGGGCACAGTGGAAGGGCAGACCGGTCCGGCTGTTCGGGGTGACAAGGAAACCATGAATAAACATATTGAATTACTGAAGGATCACCCCGAATGGGAGAAATTGTATACTTTTATAAGCCGGGACATTAAAAGGTTCCGGGAGTAGGTAACCTCTGGAAGTTTATTGATTGCATGACAAATTTTAAAGAAGGATTAAAGGCTGTAAAAGCTTTTGCATTTGATGTGGACGGTGTATTGAGTAGTCCGGAAGTTTACCTGCATCCCACCGGGGAGATCATGCGCTCCATGAATACCAAGGATGGATATGCCCTGCAGTATGCCATCAAACGTGGCTATCCTATCACCATCATTACCGGTGGCAATACCGAATCGGTAGCCATTCGTTTTAAAGGACTTGGAATTACAGATATCTACCTGGCCTCCACTTACAAACCGGACGATTTAAACGATTTTCTGTTAAAATATGAGCTGAAACCGAAGGAGGTGCTCTATATGGGCGATGACCTGCCTGATATTGAGGTGATGAAAATGGTAGGCGTACCGTGTTGTCCGGCCGATGCAGTAGAGGAGATCAAGTCGGTGTCTCACTATATCTCTCCCTATAGAGGAGGGACCGGTTGTGTACGCGATGTCATTGAACAGGTTCTTCGCCTGCATGGCCGGTGGAATGATGGGGAGCCGTTTACCTGGTAGTTCAAAGCGATGATAGGAAGAATTCAATCCATATTCAGTCTGATCAGGTTCCCGAACCTGTTGATCATTGCTTTCACCCAGTATGCCATGCGTTACCTTTTGATGGAACCACTTCTTCCATCGGATTCATTCGAACTTCAATTTGGTGAATTTCAGTTTGCATTGCTGGTCTTCTCCACCATGTTGATTGCAGCGGCAGGTTATATTATCAATGACTATTTTGATACACGGGCCGACCTGATCAATAAGCCGGCCCGGGTGGTGGTGGGTGTGAAGATCAGCCGAAAGGTGGCCATGATTCTTCATGCGGTACTGAATATTTGTGGTGTGGGGATTGGTGTATACCTCGCTTTCTATGTGGGACTGCCTTCATTGTCGCTGGTTTTTGTTCTCTCTACCGGTTTGCTCTGGTTCTACTCCACCAATTATAAGAAACAGTTCCTGGTGGGGAACCTGGCGGTGGCATTTCTCACCGGGCTGGTTCCGTTGATGGTGGTGCTGTTCGAGATCCCCCTTCTGAACAGGGAGTATGGAGAGGTGATGATCCGGTATGATGCCGATTTTAATTACCTGTTTGCCTGGGTGAGTGCCTTTGGTTTCTTTGCTTTTATCACCACCCTGATCAGGGAGATCATCAAAGATGCGGAGGACTTTGAGGGCGATATGGCATATGGGATGAAGACTGTGCCCATAGTGCTGGGGAGCTTCCGGACCAGGATTGTGGTGGTGGTGCTGATTGCTGTAACGCTGTTTGCCCTGATTTTTCTACTGTTTAAGTATATCTATTTTTCGGTCGATCCGGTCGATTCTATCTCCCTGGTCTATTTTTCGTTGTTCCTGCTGTTGCCTTTGATTGTTCTGGCCATACAGGTGATGACTGCCAGGGATAAGAGGGGTTACCACCGCGCAAGCAGGCTGATTAAGCTGGTGATGCTTACAGGGATTCTTTATTCGGTGGTCGTGTTCTACCTGGTTGGTTTCAAGTATTAACTGTTGTTGGATCCATTTAGCCCATATGAAATTTTGCTGGCATCCCAATCGCCCAGGAGGTTGGCCCTGATGACAGAGGTGGGAATCCCTTTCAGAGTGGTTGACACAGAACATTCCGACGAGGCGTATCCTGCAGATCTTTCGGGGGGAGCCATTGCACAATACCTTGCAGAACATAAGTCGGATTCCTATACAAAGAGGCTGGAGAGAAATCAGGTGCTGCTAACAGCCGACACCATTGTATGGCACAGGGCGAAAGAGTTGGGTAAACCGGCCAACAGGGAGGCGGCAGTGGAGATGCTAACCCTTCTTTCGGGCGATACACACCAGGTATTTACCGGAGTATGCCTCCGGTCGGCCGAAGCACGATCATCCTTTTTCGCCGTAACGGATGTGACATTTTCGAGGCTCGACAGTCAGGAGATTGAGCACTATGTGGATCGATACAAACCGTTTGATAAAGCAGGTGCATATGGTATCCAGGAGTGGATTGGACATATTGCCGTAGAGAAGATCGTTGGGAGCTATTTTAATGTGATGGGCCTTCCCGTACAGAAGGTGTATAGTGAATTGAAGAGATTTATTGGTAAGTAATATATAAGGAGTTGAAGAGATGAAAAAAAACCGAAACGTTTCAAAGAGCGGATTTATCCGGATGATGGTGGCTGTTTTGATGACAACCGGCATGGTGAATGTGAAGGCAGAGGAGGGAATGTGGATCCCCATGTTGCTGGAAAAATACAACATTGATCAGATGCGGGAAGCCGGATTGAGGCTCAGTGCTGAAGATATCTACAGCATCAACCAGGATTGCCTGAAGGATGCCCTGGTGATCTTTGGCAGGGGATGTACCGGAGAGATGATATCGGCCGATGGTTTGTTGCTTACCAACCACCACTGTGGCTATGGCGCCATCCAGCGGCACAGCTCCGTAGAGAGTGACTACCTGACCGATGGATTCTGGGCCATGAGCAGGGAGGAGGAGTTGCCCAATGAAGGACTCACCGTCACCTATCTCCGCTATATGAAAGATGTAACTGTGGAGATGGACGAGGGGATTACCGGGGAACTGGATCCGGTGGAGCGCGAACGGAAAATGGAGCTTAACATGGGAAACCTGATCGAAGGAGCCACCAAGGGAACCCACTACAGTGCCATTGTAAAGCCGTTCTATTACGGTAATGCATATTATATGTTCGTCTATGAAGCTTTCAATGATGTGAGGCTGGTAGGGGCACCCCCCGAATCGATTGGTAATTTTGGTGCGGACCAGGACAACTGGATGTGGCCGCGGCATACGGGCGATTTTTCTCTATTCAGGGTATATGCCGGTGCAGAGAACAAACCCGCCGGATATGACCCTTCCAACCAGCCATATCAACCCAGAAAACACCTGGAGATTGCAGCAGGGGGAATTGATGAGGGCGACTTTACCATGGTGATGGGTTACCCGGGATCTACCACGCGATACCTCTACTCTGCAGCGGTGCGTTCCATGCTGGAAACATCACTTCCGTTGAA
>DAOWNM010000121.1 GCA_030642565.1 Bacteroidota bacterium
TATTCTGAGATTGGCATAAAAGGAAATCTCAAAATCCAGTGAATAATCGGAATAGAATTTTACATACTGATCCCCGGCTCCGGAGGTGACCATTCGTGCCTCGATCCTTATGAATTGCGTCTGCTCAAGTGTTCCCAGTTTTTCTGCAGGAAAGTTTATGCTGTTGCTGTCTTCACTGGCAGACAACAGCCTCCCTTCACTGTCCACAGCCGAGGAGGTGAGAAATACGGGATCACCATCAAAAACAGAGTCAAGTACCATGTATGTTTCATCCAGCAGGTAGACCTGCATACCCAATTCGATGGGCAACTCATTGACGGTAGAGAGAGAAATCACCACATCTTTCACAATCGAGGTATCGAGCCCCTCTTCTCCCACTTCAAATTCGAGGGTATCCACCAGGGCATATTCCGAAAAACTCAGATCAAGTGGCAGCATAAATTCCGACTCCGTCATAAACCTGCTGGTATCAAGCAGAAAATGGTTCTGACTCTGCGACCCGATGTCGCCCGTTACCCTGTATGAGAGCGTATGAGGTGCAATGTTCAGCAAATCCTGAAAATTGGAAGTCTGGTTGTTGATATAAAACTCGCCATACGCCGTTTCCCCCAGCAGATCTATGGTTGGGGCCGGTATGATGAATGGGTGACCTTCATAAAACTCAAGTGTTTCAGTGGAGCCGTTCTCCGCAGTGGCAATGACACTATCAACTTCCAGTTCAAATGGTATCCCCAGTGAACTCTCTGTGAATATATTGATTCGCGGATCGGCAAGTTTCAGGTTTGTCAGCTCCGGAACATCGGAGTAGATAGGGATATCCAGCACTCCACTTTCTGAGACTACCTCATTTGGATCCACAAAACCAAACAAGCTGTAGAATCCCATATCCAGGAAGCTGGAGTTGATTTCGCAAAAATCCCCCGGATTTACCGGGTTGCCGCTGTTGATCAGAGCCAGGTCATAATCCAACCTGAATACGCTGGAATCACCCTGTTGATCTGTTTCCAGGAAATAGCCATCCAGCTCATGACTCTCCGACCAGGTAAAGTTTCCGCTGGGATCACTGATCACCATGGTGTAGGTATATGGCCTCTTGTCACTGTCCAAAATATAGTCACTGCTGATCGTTAAAAATCCAGCATGCTGAAAAGTACTCTCCATCTCAGTTAACAATTCTCCCCCCTTGAATAGAATACTATCCAATCGGTTGTTGCCCACTGTCTCAAAGCTGAAGTACTTACTTTTTGCAAAGTGCACGGTATCACCAATGGAGCTGCCGATGAAAATGGGGTTATCGCCAATCTCAGCATCAAAATATACTTCACTGTAAAGACCATCGACTACCAGATCGAGTGTATCCACCATTACATCCACCAGGGTATCGGCATAGGTAAGGTAAATAAGACCATCTTCAAATTCTCCAACATATCCGGAAGAATCAATCAGCGCTACAATATCACCCATGGCCATGGTTCCATATAGCAGGGGAGCCACCAAATCTGTTTGAATCTCCATCTCATCGGATAATCTATCCAGTTGAAAGTACTCTTTGTGACAGGAGGTCAAAAAGAGGCCTCCGGCCAGCAAAAATATCGCGCTATAAAGTAAGTTTTTCCTCATGGCTACTCAATTGAATAATTGTAAAGGAAATGGTTTTCACTTCCGACAATCAGATTGAATCTGCTGTCGGAACCTGTAAAATACCCGATACTGAACCTGGTGGAACCCTCCAGTGGAAAACCTTCGTAAAGGGAACCATCAGAATTGATCAGGTATATTCTGTTCCTGGAGCGGTCGGTAATTCCAATTTTTACATCCGAAGCCGAAAACTTATAGAGATCGGGCATATCACTGATGCCCCCCTTCACCTTGAAACTGAACAACCGCTTGCCATCCTGCATGACGACATCCAATTTATTACCATCTACAAAAATAAATTCAGGGATCCCGTCCCTGTTCATATCCTCCAAAGAGAAAAAGTGATCGGGCGACATCTCCCTGGTTAACAACCTGGAGACAGATCCATCCAAATAGATGGCTGTGACACTCCCTGAGGTATCCGTAGAGATCCATCTTGGCCTCTCCTCCCTGATATTCATATCGAGTGCAAGAGGATTTTGTGGCGATAAAACCAATCTCTCCTTCAGCCTGATCCGTTCCCTGCCCCGGCGATCAAGAAAATAGGCCCTGTTCTGATCAACAGCAACGATATAGTCTTTATCGTTGACCCTGAAGTGCTGGATCTCCCCTGTAATCATCGATTCTGTTTTCCCAAATTTCCAACCGGTAACCATATTCCCTTCAATATCATAAAGACTGATTTTTCGATCCTCCGTGGCCACAAACAGACGATAATTCCGGCTTTTGTCATAGTCAAAAAGTGCCAGAGGAGCCGTAGCATCAGACCTTAATGATACGGGATAACGCTCCACATAGTTCCCGTTTCTGTCGATTAAATGGATTTTCTTTGCTGTATTGAAGAGGTACTGAAATTTACCGTTCCTGTAGAAATCCACCTGGTGCACACCCCCTAATATAGGACCATCAACGGGCTGCTTCCATAGAACCCTTCCAGTACCATTGATCAGATATACCTTATTCGCTAAATCCTGAACAAAAATCTCCTTCTCGGAAGTGTTATGGTTAATAACCAGTGCAGGTTTGATCACAACAGCAGTATCCATCAGGCTTTCCCAAACAGTAAGGGCCTTGTCCCTGATCTGTGGTGTATATTTACAACTGATGCTTTGATAAAAAAGATCACCTTCAGTACTATATTGTACAACCACCCCGGGAATCCGGCGAAAAAAGAGTTCCATCTTTTCCAGCTGATCTGCCATCTTACTGTTCAACATATCTCTTCTATAGTCCAAAAATGCATATGGCCTGAAAAACAGTGTTACATTGCTACGGTTGGAGAGATAATCTGAGATCTCCTTGAAAACAGGATCGCTGACAAATGTTTTGTGAAGCACATTCTGGTAGATCACCCTTGAGAGAGCATTAACAGAGGATCCAAAAATCAGGTAATTATCATAAACTGTAAAATACTTATTAAACAGACGGCCAGCTGAGGTTCCTTTGAAGAACTGATCGGGGAGCCTGTATATGTTAAAGCTTGTCTGTTTATCCAGCTGATATACATTTCGCATAGACCGCATATCAAAGGAGTGTTGCTGGAGGTATTGCTCAACCCATCGCATCACCACCTTAACTGTTTCACTGCGACTCCTGGTCTCGATTACCAGAAACTGATCCTCTGGCTTCTTTGTCACTCCTTCAATATCGAACCAGGCCATTTCGTCATCCAGGATACGGGCGAGGTCATCCAGCGGATCAATTCCATACTGCTGATCAATCCGTTCTATTTCTGCCTCTATTTCCGACCCTTTCCCCAATCCATTCAGATAGGAGATGACCTGTTCCTTGAACTTCATCCTGTCCCCCATACCAAGGTGAAAAAAACAGGTTGTTCCTGAAGGCAACATTTCATGCAACTCCATCTTCACCGGAGACTGCTCCCTGAAGGCTCCCAGGAAAAGTGGAAGATTGGGATCGGCATATGTCATGCCATTAAGTGTCATTGATTCCTGTTTCACATCCAGATCCAGTTCTCCCCAGGAAGAGAGTTTTGACAACATATCAAGTTTTCCCCATCCTGATTCTTTAATAAATGGGTGAAAAAGGTCAGGTAGCTGTTCATAGTTAATATAGAGGTTCGCATGAACATACCTGCCTTTAGTCTCCCGCACCTTTTGAAGTCCGGCTACCGAAGCAAGGTTGGTTTCAGCATGGATGGTTCTGATGGACTCCTCCACAAGCATAGAGGAGGAGCTGATCAGGCACAATCCCTCCAGACACGCAAAAGTGAATTTCCCGGGCACAAATCCAGGTCCGCCCGAAACATCATATACCACTTCTGTCTCATATTTCCGCTCATTTACCATGGCCCTCTTCTCAAGCAATGCCAGCATCAAATGTTCAAAATCGTTATCGCTGTGGGAAGATGAATACTCCAGGTATAGAAGCGGGATAAGCTGATCTTTACCCACTTTGTGCAGGGAGAGATTTAATCCCTCATTTAATAACAGGTCATTCAGGGGCTCTGAGGTACGAATCTGTCCGAGAGCGATACTCAGCATGGAATCCAGCTCACTCCTGTGGATAATATTGACAAAGTCGATCCAGGTCCGGCTTCCTGGTAAAAATGTTTCTATCAGGTATTCATAATCAATATCCTCGACGAAAAGAATGACATCTTCAGGAATGGCTTTCTGGACCTCAACAGGCTCTATTTTATCAAACCGTTTAAAGAGAAAAACCGTTATCAGTCCCAAACAAACTACCGCAAAAAGTCCACCGTATATGATGCGTCTTACCATTCAGCTCCTGTTTGAATCAAAAATATGAATTTCATAGGCAGGATCATTGGAAAATTACCAACACCAAAAATTGGTATAGTTTTTGTAATAATATTGCGTATTTTCTCAATGCATGATATTTCGTACTCTCTTCATAATAAGCATATTAGTTTCTGCAGCAGTGGCGAAAGGTCAGCAGGTACAGGTAATCAACTCCTCCGACCGTACACCCATTGAAAACGTGGCAGTATTTAATATCACCAGGGAAAGGGCAGCCATTACTGACTCTCTGGGTATGATTGATATATCGATATTCCCGGACAGCGATACCATTATCTTTCAGCACCCTTCCTATCTAACAAAGAGATACAGCCGGTCAGAGATTACCGGTCAGCACCAGGTGCTACTACAAAGAAAAAGGATCTTGTTTGATGAGTATGTTATTTCTGCTTCCAATACAGGGAGAGCAGGCTGATCATCCCCTATATGGTGGATGTACTGAAAGACAATGTACTGATGGAGTCAACCGGACTTACTTCGGCCGATATTCTGGAAGAGACAGGAAATATTATGGTTCAGAGAACCCAGGGAGGGGGAGGAAGCCCAATTCTGAGGGGATTTGAAGCCAACAAGATCCTGCTTGTGGTGGATGGGGTAAGGTTGAATAATGCCATCTACAGGAACGGGCACCTCCAGAACTCTATCACCATCGATCACTCCATTCTCGAACGGACAGAGATAATTTTCGGCCCCACATCCATTATGTATGGGAGTGATGCACTCGGTGGTGTGATCCACTACTATACAAAGGATCCTCAGATGGGCAGTGACAGCACAACCCGGTTTAATGCCAATGCCTATATGCAATATGCATCGGTCATGAATGGCAAAATGGGCCATCTCGATTTTACAATTGGAAAAAAACGCTGGGCCTCACTTACCAGTGTTACTTACAAGGAGTTGGGTGACATAAGGATCGGCAGCAGGAGAAATCCAACCCTGGATAACTGGGGGGAGTTAATGCACTTCGTGGACCAGGTAGATGGTGTGGATTCAACTATAATCAATGAAAATCCGCTTATTCAGAAAAATACAGGCTACAGCCAGATGGATATCCTGCAGAAAATCAGGTATACACCTTCGCGGTATGTGGACTGGATCCTGAATATGCACTACTCCACTTCATCTGATATCGACCGGATTGATAAACTAAACGACTACAGCGGGGAGAACCTGAAATACGCTCAATATTACTATGGTCCCCAGAACAGGTTCCTGGTCTCCCTGAAAAATGTTCTGAAAAAAGACAACCCGATCTTCACCAATATGACCACCCTGGCATCGTTCCAAAGAATAGATGAGGACCGTTATTCACGTAAATTCAAAAACGAAGAGCTGCTGATCCAACAGGAAGATGTGAAGGTATTCGGTTTGAACCTCGACCTGGTAAAGATCTGGGGGACCAACCATAAACTGCACTATGGTACAGAAATAAACCACAACCTGGTAGAATCAGAGGCATGGTATGAAAACATCCTTACAGGTAACCAACAGGCAGCGCAGACACGTTACCCCGAGGGAGGAAGCCAGACCTGGAGTGCGTCGGCCTATGCCAGTTATAAATGGATCCTTCATGATAAACTGGTGCTGAATGTTGGGTCCAGGTACAACTGGGGAGCCATGCATTCAGTGTTTACCAACCCGCTGCTCCCTTATGATCGGATCAGCATGAACCACGGAGCCCTCTCCGGGAGTGTCGGAATGGTCTATTCTCCATCGGATCGCTGGCAGCTGAACATCATCTCCTCTTCTGGTTTTAGAAATCCCAATGTGGACGACTACGGCAAGGTGAGGGCAAAGGAGGACTATGTGACTGTTCCCAACCCCGATCTCTCTCCCGAGTATACATACAATGCTGAGGTTGGAATCAACCGGTTTATTGAAGATTATATGAAGATACAGCTGGTAGGTTTCTTTACCTATCTGGACGATGCCATCGTCAGAACCAGCTATCAGCTGAATGGGGAGGACTCGCTCTATTATGATGGTGATCTATACAGGATAACAGCCAATTACAATACAGGAGAGGCATATATATACGGTGCCTCCATGGGCATTACCTCCAACCTGAATAAAAATATCAGCCTGAAAGGAACCATCAACTACACTAAGGGACACAATCTGTCCGATGATGTTCCGCTTGGACATATTCCTCCCGTATTTGGCCGAACCTCCTTCACTTACAGGAAGAGCAGATTTTTCTTAGACACCTATTTTCTGTATCAGGGATGGAAAAACAGAGAGGATTTCTCGCCTTTTGGAGAGGACAATGAGGGGGAAGCCATGGAGTATGGATTCCCCTCATGGTGGACCGCCAATATCAAGGTGGGGTTTGAGACTGGAAAATATTTTAATTTTATACTGGCTGTAGAGAACCTGTTCGACCAGTTCTACAAACCTTATGCTGCAGGAGTAAGTGCCCCTGGACGAAACTTTGTGGTCACTGCCAGGTTTACCATCTAAACTGTTGCTCCACTCCTCCACTTTTGGTAACTTTCATGCCTATGCAAACAATCGATCCAGTCATTGAAGAGGGGTGGAAATCAGTTCTGATGGATCAGTTCCAGTCACTCTATTTCAAAACACTCAAAGAGTTCCTGGTGGAAGAGAAAAAAAAATATACCCTCTACCCGCCGGGCAGGCTTATTTTTAATGCCTTTCAGCGCACCCCATTTAACCGGGTAAAGGTGGTTATCCTGGGACAGGATCCATACCATGGCAAAGGGCAGGCCCACGGATTGTGTTTCTCTGTCCCTCAGGGCATTCCCAAACCTCCCTCTCTGGTCAACATCTTCAAAGAGCTGCAATCGGACCTGGGCACTCCCATACCTGAACATGGCAACCTGGAAAAATGGGCCGACCAGGGCGTCCTGCTGATCAATGCCACACTGACTGTGCGCGACAGCCAGGCTGGATCTCACCAAAACAGAGGATGGGAAACCTTTACCAACCGGGTTATTGAGATCGTATCACAGGAAAAAAACGGGGTGGTCTTTTTGCTTTGGGGTCGTTATGCACAGGCCAAGGAGTCCCTTATTGACGGAAACAGACATCTTGTTCTAAAGGCAGCCCACCCATCGCCGCTCTCAGCCTACAATGGATTCTTCGGTTGCCGGCACTTCTCAAAAACCAATGACTACCTTGAGCAGCATGAAAAAACCGGAATAGACTGGATACTGTAGCGTTTTTGGCACGCAATTTGTTTTATACTAAGCGACAGTTCATCCAATCATATCCCTGACAATTTCAGGGCCAGGTCCGTCTCCACAGGCGGACTTTTATTTTTTTATACCCCCGGTACTTCATTCCACACCTTTCGATATATTACCAGAGCGTAATGCAGAATACCGGGGGTGATAAAAACGGGGGGCGGTGAACCTGACGATTCGGCGCTAAAATTTAGTTGCCGTTTTTGGCAATGTCCTTTCAATTTATTAATACATTTTACCAAA
>DAOWNM010000325.1 GCA_030642565.1 Bacteroidota bacterium
GACCGGCTCTATCCCTATTTTATGAATGATATCTCGGCAGGGAGCTCGTTCCGGTTGAAACGACTGGACCTCTCCCTGGAGGTAAAGGTGAATAATCTCTTTAATGAACCATATCATTCTATACTTTACCGGCCTATGCCGGGAAGAAATTACCAACTTGTATTCAAGATCCAAATTTGATACCATTTTGATCCGGAAGTTGATATACATATTGTTGCCCGCTCTTCTCTCCCTGACAGGATGTATGAAGGATGATCAGCTGTGGGATTTTGAACGGCCCGTTTACGATATCCCTTACAATGGTATCTTTGTAACCAATGAGGGAAATTTCATGTATGGAAACGCCTCTCTAACCTATTATGACCCGGAGACAAGAGAGGTTCACGATGATGTTTTTTTTAATACCAACGCCATACCACTGGGCGATGTGGCCCACTCAATGACCATTCGCGACAGCCTGGGCTATGTAGTGGTCAATAACAGCGGGAGGATCTATATTTTCAATACCCGGACCTTTGAGGTGATGGGGAAAATTACAGGACTCACCTCACCCAGATATATTCATTTTATAAGCGAGACCAAGGCCTATGTGACCGATCTTTATGCCAGATCCATTGCAGTAGTGAATCCGGCCACTATGGAGGTGACCGGGACAATTCCTGTAAGTAACAGTAACAGTATTTTCTATCAGCACTCCACAGAGCAGATGTTGCAATACGACAGGTTTGTCTATACCAACTGCTGGAGTTACGACAATCAGGTACTTGTGATCGATTCTGAAACGGACCGTGTGGTAGATTCCATTGAAGTATTGAAACAACCCAACTCTATGGTGCTAGACAGGTATCATACCCTTTGGGTGCTTTGTGACGGGGGGTTTGAAGGGAGCCCTTACGGAACTGAGCCCCCCGGACTTTTAAAGATCGGAGCCGGATTGACAGAGGCGGAGATTGTCCACAGGTTCTCTTCAGGAGAGATGCCAACAGAATTGAAGAGCAACGGAACGGGCGATACGCTCTATTATATCAATGGAGATGTTTACCGGTATGCGGTGAATGGTACTGGCGATCCCGAGTTGTTGATCGAGAGCCCTTATGGGGGAACCATGGTGACCGGTTTTTATGGTCTGGATGTGGACCCGGTCAGTTCGGAAATCTATGTGGCCGATGCCATCGACTTTGTACAGCGTGGGATGGTATACAGATTTACTTCGGAAGGGGTACCGGTCGATACATTCCGGACAGGGATTGCACCGGGAGGATTCTGTTTTAAACCAGCATTTCCTTAGGTGAAATAGAATCAAGTGGGTCTGTGATTGTTTGAAAATATGTTGTAATTTGTCACACACTTTTTTATCGAAACCATACCCATGACAATTCAACAATACCAGAAGAAATGTTCCAGGGAGTACCTGAAGAGCATTAAATTTCCCAAAGAAAACACCTTCCTTTATGGCAATCCGGTTCAAACGGTACTGCCCATTGAGACAGCCATTGGTAAAATTATGGTGATTGGTCCACAACCGGCGGCCAAAGTCTATTTTGTGAATGATATTCCGGATGTTCCCCTCTATAATGCAACAGCGCCCTTTTCCATAGAGCCCTATTATGATGGAAACCGGGTGCGCAGCTCCTATACCGGACAGGAACTGAGCGAAGTGATCCTGGAGACACTGGAGATTCGCAGGGAGCATTGCTGGCTGACCAGCCTGGTGAAGGTGTTCCTGTTTGATGATGATCCTGTGAAGAAATACCACCGGCTCGGGAAGGAGATTAAGGCGAATAAAAAACTCTACAGTGAATATGCCAATAAAAGTTTGCCATGGATTCGGCAGGAGATCGAGATAGCTAATCCCAAAGCCATTATCTTGCTTGGTCCGGAGGTCATATCCAGCCTGCTGTTGATTTCCGAAAAGGAGGCCATGGATCTCATTACAGGAAAGGTGGTGGAGAAGAAGATCATCTGGAAGAACTCCAATTTTATCTGTTTGCCGCCTCCCGGCGTGATCATGGAACGATCGGCCCGCAATCCGTGGCCCAGAAAATTTGCTATTAAGATCGGACCTAAAGCGGCTGAGGAGATCAGGAGACTGGAGGCCCAACCCAGTATCTGATCTGACTTTCCTGCACTATAATAATTTCTTTCTTTAGCCGAAATAAAGAACAAGAACTTTATCTGGGGTTTTAAAATGGATATGATAAAAAATTATTTAATATTTCCGGTTTTGGCCATGCTTCTTGTGGCCTGTCAAACAGAGACAATCCAGGTGCTTCCTTCGGCCGCACAGGTGGCTTACCAGCAGATGGAGATGGTGGGTTTTATCCATTTCACTGTAAACACTTTTACAGACAAGGAGTGGGGATACGGAGATGAGGATCCGGCCATTTTCAATCCCACTCAACTGGATGCCGAACAGTGGGTAAAAGCAGCAAAGGCGGGTGGATTGAAGCAGCTTATACTGACAGCCAAGCACCATGATGGTTTTTGTCTCTGGCCCAGCACTTATACCGGACACAGTGTAAAGAACAGTCCTTTCCGGGATGGCGGGGGCGACCTGGTGAAGGAGTTTACCGATGCCTGCCGGAAACATGGATTGAAAGTGGGACTCTACCTGTCGCCGTGGGACCGCAACCATAAAGATTACGGCAACCCTGAGTATATTACCTACTACCGGAATCAGCTCAGGGAGCTGATGACCAATTACGGAGAGATCAATGAGATCTGGTTCGATGGTGCCAACGGGGGTGATGGCTATTACGGTGGTGCCAATGAAAAAAGGAGGATTGACAGGGAGACTTACTATGACTGGCCCACCACCATTGCACTGGTTAAGGAGTTGCAGCCCGGTATTATGATCTTCTCAGATGCAGGTCCCGATATCCGCTGGGTTGGGAATGAAC
>DAOWNM010000075.1 GCA_030642565.1 Bacteroidota bacterium
GGAGCGTGGTTCAGTTCCCATATTGATGGGTCGAAGCACCTTTTCACCCCTGAAAATATTGTTGATACCCAGCGGATCATCGGTGCCGATATCATAATGGCTTTTGATGAGTGTACCCCCTGGCCCTGCGATCTGAAATATGCAAAGGATTCACTGAATCTGACACACCAGTGGCTTGACCGGGGATTGAAGCAGTTTCATTCAACAGAACCGCACTATGGACACAACCAGGCATTTTTCCCTATTGTTCAGGGAAGCGTATTTAAGGAGCTGAGAAAGGAGTCTGCTGAGTATATTGCTGAGCAGGGAGCAGAGGGGAATGCAATAGGAGGTTTGTCTGTTGGCGAGCCGGCAGAGGAGATGTATGCCATGCTCGAGGTGGTCAATGAGGTTTTACCTGACGACAAACCACGGTACCTAATGGGTGTTGGAACGCCTGTGAATATTCTGGATGCTATTTCGCGAGGAGTAGATATGTTTGATTGTGTGATGCCTACCCGCAACGGAAGGAACGGCATGTTGTTTACCGCAGAGGGCATCATCAATATTAAAAACAGGAAATGGATGGACGACTATTCTCCCATCGACACTTCTGATAACAGTTTTGTAGATATGCAATATTCCAGAGCTTATCTGCGTCATTTAATTATATCCGGTGAGATGCTCGGCGCACAGATAGCAAGTCTGCACAACCTGGCATTCTATCTCTGGCTGGTCAGAAAAGCATATGAAGAAATTAAAAGCGGCACATTCACTGCATGGAAGGAAAAAATGATACCAGCTTTAGGTACAAGATTGTAAGGTTTTTTGGTCTGAAGATCCTTGACATCTATGTGATCCGGAAATTTCTGGGCACTTTCCTGTTGTCTATCGTATTGATCCTCTCTATTGTGGTGATCTTTGACCTTTCTGAGAAAATCGATGATTTTCTCGAAAGCGGGGCCAAGCTGAAGGTGATTATGTTTGATTATTATCTCAATTTCGTTCCATATTTCGCCGTACTTTTCAGCTCACTGTTTGCATTTATCGCAGTGATTTACTTTACAAGCAGGATGGCATATAATACAGAGATTATTGCCATTCTCAATAGCGGTATGAGTTTCCGGAGGTTTCTTCTCCCTTATTTGATCTCAGCCACTCTTATTGCTTCTGTCTCCTTCTATCTGAGCGACCAGGTGATTCCAGGTGCCAATAAGGTGAAGCTGGACTTCGAGGAGCAATATGTAAAAAAACGCCCCATCCGGTTTAAAGCCAAGGATTTTCACAGGCAGATAGAACCTGGTATATATGTCTACCTGCACAGCTACAGCAATGTATCCAAGGTGGGTTATCAGTTTACCATTGAGAAGTTTGAGGACGGTGAACTGGTCTCCAAGATGGTTGCCGACCAGATCAGATGGGATACCACCGTAAACAAGTGGAGGGCCCGGAGGTACTACATCCGTACCATCGACGGTCTAAATGAAACCATTGTAGAGGGAAAGCAGATTGACACCACCCTTGCCATGCATCCGGATGATTTCAAAATGAGGCTGAACATTGTGGAGACCATGAGTCTGAAGGAGCTGGATATATTTATAAAGAAACAGCGGATGCAGGGAGAGACCAATGTAACCTCCTACCAGATTGAACGTCACAACCGTATTGCTTTCCCATTTTCTACATTTATACTGACACTGATCGGGGTAGCTGTATCGTCCAGGAAGATGAGGGGAGGTATCGGGCTACAAATAGCCATCGGGGTAGTATTATGTTTTACCTACATTCTGTTTACCCAGTTTTCCAAACAGTTTGCCATCGGAGGGTTACTACCGGTGATGCTGGCTGTCTGGCTACCCAACATAACTTATACGATTATTGCACTATTTTTAATGCGCATGGCGCCCAGGTAGGAGCTTTGGGCAATGGACCGGAATGTTTTATGAAACAGCTTTTCAAACGCATTTTTTTTGTAAGATTGTACCACTAACTAAAATCGATAATAATGTCTTCAAACAAAAAAGTTCAGGAACTTAAGAAGCGCCGCAAAGAGGTGCAGCAGGGAGGTGGTGAGAAGGCCATTCAGAAGCAGGTTGCCATGGGGAAGATGACGGCCAGGGAGCGTATTATAAAATTACTGGACAAAGGATCTTTCAATGAGTATGATATGTTTGTTGAGCATGAAGCGAGGGACTTTGGTATGGACCGGAAGAAGCTTCATGGAGATGGTGTTATTACGGGAACTGGTACCATTGGGGGCAGACCGGTCTGTATCTTTGCCCAGGATTTTACAGTGGCAGGAGGGTCGCTTGGTTTTATGCATGCCCGGAAGATTACCAAGATCATGGATCACTCCCTGAAGATGCGGATGCCACTGATCGGGATCAATGATTCGGGTGGGGCGAGGATCCAGGAAGGGGTGAACTCACTGGCGGGATACGGAGAGATCTTTTTCAGAAACACCCTGGCCTCTGGTGTCATTCCACAGCTTTCAGTAATTCTTGGCCCATGTGCGGGAGGAGCCGTCTATTCACCTGCGCTGACCGACTTTGTTTTTGTTGTTGATAACATCTCCAAGATGTTTATCACCGGCCCGGAAGTTATCAAAACCGTACTGGGTGAGGATATCTCCATGGAGGAGTTGGGGGGTGCCCGTGTTCATAGTGAAATCACCGGGAATGCACACTTCTTCTCAGAATCGGAGGATGAGTGTTTTGATCAGATAAAATCATTGCTCAGTTATCTTCCCTGGTCAAATACGGATGTTCCGGCCAGGAAAGAGATAGTGGACCCGCTGGAGGAGTTCAATATCTCTGAGATCGTTCCTGCGGATAAGAGACAACCCTATGATGTTCGGAATGTAATCAGGGCGGTGACCGACGGGTCGGATTTCTTCGAGATCCAGGAGAGCTGGGCTGCCAATATGGTGATTGGTTTTGGAACCATGAACGGACGTACCATAGGTTTTGTGGCCAATCAACCCCTTGTTCTTGCCGGCGTGCTTGATGTGGATTCTTCAGATAAGGCAGGCAGGTTTATACGGTATTGTGATGCATTCAATATTCCCATCGTTACTTTCGTTGACCTGCCAGGATATCTGCCGGGAGTGGATCAGGAACATGCAGGGGTAATCAGGCACGGAGCCAAAGTGTTGTATGCTTACAGCGAAGCAACAGTTCCTAAAATCACAGTGATCATCCGTAAAGCTTATGGAGGAGGGTATATTGCCATGAATTCCAGGCATCTCAGGGCCGATTTTGTATTTGCATGGCCCGATGCAGAGGTGGCTGTGATGGGACCTGAGGGAGCAGCCAATATTATTTTCAGGAAGGAGATTGCCGCCGCAGAAGATCCTGATCAAATGAGGGCGCAGAAGGTCCAGGAGTACAAGGAGAAGTTTGCCAATCCTTATGTGGCTGCGGCAAAGGGCTATATCGATTCAGTAATCGAACCATGGGAGACCAGGAAGTCATTGCTTCATGCCCTTGATGTTTCGGGGGAGAAGAGCGTAGGAATGCCAATGAAAAAACATGGTATACCACCATTTTAAAAACTATCCATGAGCAACAAGGAAAAATCTTCAACAAAGAGTCCCACCAGTGAACCCCGGATGGAATTACTGGAGATCGGAAGTGCTTTGTATACAACCAGGCTCACTACCAAGTTCAGGAACAGGGTGTTATGGCAGAAACCTAATGAAAGGAGAATCGAAGCTGTAATCCCCGGTATCATTCAAAGGATCATGGCCAAAGAGGGGGATGAGGTGGCTGCCGGCACTCCGCTCCTGATCCTGGAGGCTATGAAAATGAGAAACGAGGTACTTGCACCGGTTGCCGGAGTGGTCAGGAAGATTCATGTTACCGAAGGGGAGATGGTATCCAAATCTCATCTACTCATTGAGATGGATTAGGCCGGCCCTTTCCAGATCACATAGCGTTCAATATTTTCGGGAAGTTCAGGGAGTGTTTCGAAGATCCCATAGAGAGATGAGCCGCTGCCGCTCATGGATGCGAACTTTGCCCCGGCATTGTAAAGGGAGCGTTTCAACTCTTTCAGCAGGTGGTGTTTCTGAAAGGCGCGCTCTTCAAAGTCGTTAATTATCAAATTTTTCCATTGATTTACTGGTGCTTCGATCAATTGACGCAGGTGCAAATCCGGAATAGCAGGGGAGAGAGCGCCATACGCTTCAGCGGTGGTGATATGAATTTCCGGAAACAGCAACACCAGGTAAAATTTATCAAGTGATACATTTACCTGGCTCAGGAGTTCACCTCTGCCTTCCATCATCATCGGAACATTGTGAAGAAAGAATGGACAATCACTGCCCAGTTGACCTGCCAGTTCTGCCACTCTTTCAGGTGGCGCGGGGGAGCTGGCCAAAAGATTCAGCCCTCTTAGAATGGTGGTTGCATTGGAAGATCCTCCACCCAGTCCGGCACCAACTGGAATCTGTTTGTGCAGGTGAATGGCTACATTGGGAAGTGCTCTTTCCGATGCCAGTAATTTCCAGGCTTTGATGCAGAGGTTCTTCTCCATATGGGCTTCAAACCGGATTCCGGACTGCGAGAAGCGTATGGGAATATCCGCTCCGGGTAGCTGATAGATCTCAATAATATCACATAGAGCAGTGGGGTACATCACCGACCGGAGGTTATGAAACCCATCTGCTCTTCGTTCAAGGATCTGTAATCCCAGGTTGATCTTAGCAGGTGAGAAGTGTATCATTCATGATAAAGATATTGCATTTTTCAACATTTGTTGATTAAAACTTTAGCGAGTGTGTGCAAAAGTAACCAATGGGACCAAAGTGCCGATGAAAGTGGTTTCTTACCTTTACAGCCCAAATCTGAAATTCATGGCCAAACAGCAAAACAGTACCCCGAAAAAGAATCCTGCCATTGCCCTTGATTATGGTAAAATACCCCCCCAGGCACTTGATCTCGAGGAAGCTGTTCTTGGAGCCATCATGCTCGAAAAGGATGCCATTCTTTCGGTACTTGATATCCTGGAGCCGCGCAGTTTTTACAAGGAGTCGCACCAGCGGATCTATGAAGTGGCTCAGTCGCTTTCCCGGGAGGAAAAGCCCATAGACCTGCTTACTATCACAGAGGAACTTAGAAAGAGTGAAAAGCTTGAAGCGGTTGGTGGGGCAGTATACATTTCACAGCTTACTTCACGGATTGGATCAGCGGCGCATCTGGAGTACCATGCCCGTATTGTGGCACAGAAATTTATTCAGCGCGAATTAATTCGTGTCTCCTCCGATATACAGGAGCGTGCTTTTGATGAGGGTACGGATGTGGATGACCTTCTGGATTTTTCTGAAAGGGAGCTGCTGAACATTGCAGAGGGCCATATCAAGAAGGAGACTATCAAGCTCAACAACCTGATCAAGACCGCCCTTGAGCAGATCGAAGAGGCAGGAAAAAGAGAGGACAGCCTGAGTGGGGTGCCTTCGGGGTATACACGCCTCGACAGGCTTACTTCTGGTTGGCAGAAATCGGACCTTGTGATCCTGGCTGCCCGTCCCTCCATGGGTAAAACAGCATTTGCGCTCTCCATGGCCAGGAACATGGCGGTGGACCACAGCCGCCCGGTGGCATTTTTCTCCCTTGAGATGTCCTCCATTCAGCTGGTGAACAGGCTGATTATTGGGGAGACCCAACTGGCCTCGGACAAGATCAGGACGGGGCGTCTTGAAAATTATGAGTGGGAGCAGCTCGAGTATAAGATCAAGGATCTGGAGCAGGCGCCGATCTATGTGGATGACACGCCAGCCATCTCCATATTTGAATTCCGTGCCAAATGCAGGAGGTTGAAGCAGAAGTTTGATATACAGGCTGTTGTGATAGACTATCTTCAGCTGATGACCGGGTCGAAGGATTCTGGCAGCCGGGAGCAGGAGGTAAGTAATATCTCTCGTTCTCTGAAGAGTATTGCCAAGGAACTGGATATACCCATTATTGCATTGTCACAGTTGAACCGAAGTGTGGAAATGCGTTCCGGAAACAAGCGCCCACAGCTTTCAGACCTGCGTGAGTCAGGTGCCATTGAACAGGATGCCGACCTGGTTCTCTTTATCCACCGTCCAGAATATTATGGCATTGATGTGGATGAGGAGGGCAATTCACTGAAAGGGGTTGCAGAGATCATGGTTGCCAAACACAGGAACGGTCCCACGGGTGACATTCAGCTGAAATTCGTGCGGGAGTATGCCAAGTTTGTGGACATGGACGACACCCTGGCTATGGTAGATGATGACGAGAACGGATTTACGGTCTCCTCTAAGATGAATCAGGAGGGTGAAGGGTTGACCAACAATGATATTGGAATGAACAACGGTTTTGACGGACCGGTACCGTTTTAAAATAGAAGAAGGGCTGCCCTTTTGAGACGGCCCCTTGTAATATATAGATGTAAGGTCTGAACTGATCGCCTAAAAGGCGGTGGTCATCCAGTCTTCAATCTCGATGGTTTCGGCAGCTTCAAATGGAGTGGTCATCCAGGTCTCCAGGCACAGATCAGCTTCATAAACACTGCATTCAAAGGGAGATGACATCCAGCTTTCAGTGCTATACTCCTTTTCATAAACCACATCGGCCTGGTTAACAGTGTAGGAGATATATACTACAGGCTCATGGTATTCCTCTCTTGCAGTTCTCTCTGTCAGGCTCAAAAAGCCAGTAACCAGATTCTCAAATATACTGCTTTTGGCAGTTTGATTTACAGTGATAAATTCTACCTGGCTGGTCTGCCCGAACAGGGCGGTTCCCAGTGCAACCAGTGCGGTGATTAAGATAATTTTTGTTGTTTTCATGACTCTTGCAATTTTTTAGGTGTCAATGCTGTCAGCTTTATAGCATAAGTCGTGCCAAATTCTATAAATACCAGTAAAGCAGACATATAACAGTCAATTATACAAATGTTAATAAAGATTAATTACGAACGAAAGTGTAACAGGAGTGTACGAAAACGTACACCAGGAGTGGTTCAAAAGAAACCGATTCAAAAGGGGGTGGTCATCCACGATTCAATGATCGGCTCAGCTTCGCAGTAGCCACTTTCGAAGGGAGATACCATCCATAATTCAATCTGCAGATCCTCTTCATAAATACTACTTTCAAAGGGTGTGGTCATCCATGGTTCAATGTCCATGCCGGTTTCAAAGGGAACAAAATATGTTCTGGTTATTACCGGGGCTTCCAATTGATCTCCGGAAGTTGTCCTGGCAGGAAATTCATTGATCAGGTGTTCGAACCGGTTGCCTGTTGAATTGTAATATGCGGTATAGAATAGCATATCACTGTTATTGCACGAAAGCAGTTGCCCGAAACAGAGGGTTGTGAGTGCAAATCCTGCAATGCTTAAGAATATTTTTATTGTTTTCATGGCCTTGCGTTTAATTGTTAACGTGTCTGATTATTATATTTCATATTGTATACCAAATTATTTAACTATCAGAATATGAGCTAAAAACATGCTTTTTTACAATTGTTAAAATTTGATAATTCTGACCGAAAGTGCGACAGCTCTGTTCGAAAACGTATACCCGGTTCTTGATTTGGAACAGTATTGAAATTTTATTTCACTTTTTTGTACTGTTTGATGCATCTTTCCGCTCTTCTCTCTCTCTTTTGATTGAGGAAGTATCTTTAGGTTTAATACATAAGATGAAATGATGAGAAGAATTTGGCTTATAGGAGTAGTGGTTGCGACAGCTGCACTTTCCGGATGTTACTATTACGGGCCCTGTCTGAATGGTTCCGGTCCGGTGATTACCGAACTGCGCGATGTTGGAGAATTCACCGGTGTAGTTAATAGCGGTTCCTTTGATCTGTATGTTACCCGGGCGGATAGTTTCAGTGTGGAGGTAATTGCACAGGAGAACCTGACACCCATCATTGAGACATATGTTTCTGGATATATGCTCGTTGTAAAGACTGAGAATGATGCCTGTTACAGATCCGGTTTACCGGTGGAGGTGTATATATCCATGCCCGAAACAGAGCTTTTAAGACTCACCGGTTCCGGTAAGGTATTTGCCGATATGACTGCGAGTTCAGAGGTGGAGATTTCCAATTCAGGATCAGGTTATATGGAGATTGATTCGGTAATGGCTGAAACATTTATGCTGAGTAATTCAGGATCGGGATATATCAGTATAGTGGAAGCATATGTTAACGAGCTTGATCTTGTACAGTCTGGTTCTGGTGCAATACTGTGTGGTACCCTGTTTGGAACAACTGAGGTAGATATTCGGCACAGCTCCTCGGGTCGTATCAGTGCTGTGATTGAAGATGGAACGGTGATGGATGCGGTCCTTAGTGGTTCCGGACAGATTGAGCTGACAGGAGATGTTGAGGTGGCAGAGTATTCACTCAACTCGTCTGGAAGGGTGGATGCCCTTGATCTGGAGGCTTCAGATGTGAAGGCCATCAATACCGGTTCCGGAAAGATTTATCTCTGGGCCAACGATCTTCTGGATGCAACCATTACTGGATCGGGCGATATAATATACAGGGGCGATCCAGTGGTCACCACCAGGATTACAGGAAGCGGAAGTGTCAGGTCTTACTAGGTTCCGGATCCTTCAACCACAATAACGATCTCACCTTTTACGGTTCCCTTGCTGAGGTGTTGAGTAAGCTCCTGCAGGGTACCCCTAACGGTCTCCTCGTATACTTTTGTCAGCTCCCTGGAAACCGACCCTTTTCTCTCCGGACCAAAATGTTCGGCCATCTGGGTTAATGTTTTGACCAGCCTGTAAGGCGATTCATAGAATATCATGGTACGGGTTTCAGCAGAGAGTTCTTTAAACCGTTTTTGGCGACCTTTTTTCTGTGGAAGAAAACCTTCAAAAACAAATCTTTCACAGGGAAGGCCGGAATTTACCAGTGCAGGAACAAAGGCAGTTGGACCGGGTAGTGATTCAATATCGATCCCTTGCTCAATGCAGGCCCTGACCAGCAGGAATCCCGGGTCCGATATGCCAGGAGTTCCGGCATCGGTGATCAGGGCGATGGATGTGCCACCCATCAGCCGCTGAACAAGAGATTCGAGAGTGCGGTGCTCGTTAAACTTGTGGTGGGAGTGAACCGGCTTGCTGATCTGAAAATGTTTTAAAAGAATTCCGGATTTTCGTGTATCCTCAGCCAGTACCAGGTCCACCACTTTCAATACTTCAATGGCCCTAAGGGTGATATCACCAAGGTTACCGATGGGCGTTGGGACCAGGTAAAGCTTTGACATATGGTTACCGGATATGTCTTCTTTTAATAAGACCTGTCAGGATTTCCACCCCTTCATGATCCATGGCTTCTGCAAACTGTTTTTCCAGAATTCCGGTTGCAACCTGATAATTTTCAGCATTGTCAAGTCTGCTCACAAGATTGCTGAATTGATCTGAATCTCCTTCGAACAATTCCCTGATTATGAAGAACCGGTCATTGATTCCAATATTGCGGCTGATGTTATCAATGGGTTGCCCCAATAATTTTGTATCGATATCATTTCCGCGCTTCTCAGCCAGATTTTCGTTGATACTTGATTCCGTAGAAAACTTCTCAGCCAGGATGGATGAGTCTGCCGGCTCGGATTTAGATTCGCCAGCAGGCGCTGGTTCTGGTTCAGATTTAGCAACAGGCGCTGGCTCTGGTTCTGGCTCTGGCTCTTGTATGGCTGCCGGTTCCGGTTTTTCTGAGGGTGCTGATTCGGCGGAGGGTTGTTTCTGTACCTGTTTATCACTGATCAGCTCATGAAGACGGTCCGCTTTGATCATGGTTAGAATCTCATATACATTCCTGAGTTTTGATAATGCCAGGTCAAGTTCAATGGCCGAATCCTCCTTAGAATTCCGAAGGTTCCCCACCAGTTTTTCGATATCTTGTATATCTTTAGTCAGGATTTCAATGGTATATTTTATCTCCATGATTTTCTGTGATTTTTGTACAGGGGTCATACAAAACTAACGATAATCTTTATATAATCTTGTATCATGTTTCTTGAAAATACAGCAGGTAGCTCTGGAGGACAAGGATGGATAGAGGTTATCAC
>DAOWNM010000224.1 GCA_030642565.1 Bacteroidota bacterium
CCTGAATCGCGCAGGGGTACCTTGTGTTTCTGTTTCCTGCCTATATAGAGCTCGGGAATGCTGTTCATTCTGAATCCGGTGGCAATAATGGTTACATTGATCTTCTCACCCAGCGATTCATCACTCCCAATTCCCCAGATCAGGGTGGTATCGCGCGAAGTGGCACTTACCACGTAGTCTGTGATTTCAGAAACTTCATCCATGGTGATCTCCTCCGATCCCGATGTAATATTCAGCAATACACTCCTGGCCCCTTCGATATCATTGTTGTTCAGGAGTGGTGAAGTGAGAGCCTCTTCAATGGCCATCCGTGCCCGCTCTTCACCATTAGCGGAGGCTGAACCCATAATGGCCACCCCGCTGTTGCTCATAACCGTTTGTACATCGGCAAAATCTACATTGATATAGCCGTGAACGGTGATGATCTCTGCAATCCCCCTGGCTGCAATGGCCAGTACATCATCCGCCTTTTCAAACGATTTGCTCACTGTCAGGTTCCCATAGATCTCCCTTAACTTCTCATTGTTGATCACCAGCAGGGAATCCACATGATCTTTCAACTGATTGATTCCTTCAATGGCCTGGTTGATACGCTCAGGACCCTCGAAGCGAAAGGGAATAGTGACTATGGCAACAGTCAGTATTCCCATCTCTTTCGCAGTACTGGCAATCACAGGCGCAGCGCCGGTGCCGGTTCCTCCACCCATGCCGGCGGTAATAAAGACCATGTTGGTATTACTGGATAGTACCTCCCTGATCCTTTCGATGCTCTCCATGGCTGCTTCTCTTCCGATCTCAGATTTGCTGCCGGCTCCCCTCCCCTCTGTCAGCACATCACCCAACTGCAATTTTACAGCCACCGGACTATTGTGCAGCGCCTGTGCATCGGTATTACACACCACAAAGTTCACATCCCGGATCCCCTTCTTGTACATGTGGTTCACCGCGTTGCTTCCACCGCCTCCTACACCTATTACCTTGATAATGGAGGACCGCTCGGGCGGCAGATCGAAATTTATTAAATCTTCCATGGGTTTGGATTTTCTACATTTTCACATCAGTCTCATCAAAAATATCACTCAGGGTGTTCTTCAGGTTTTCCAGGATCTTGCCCTTCTTCATCCCTCTCCTGACCCTCTTTTCCTCAACCACCTCTTCAGCCTGTTCCTGCTCTTCGCTCTCCATAGGCTGCTTCATCTTCATCTCCTCCTGCTTCTCATTATAGTACTCCAGACCCTTTAACAGGAGGCCCACCGAGGTTGAGAACATGGGCTGATTGATCTCGTCGGAAGAGTCAGCAGCCATCATTTCGCCTGGAAAACCAATACGTACATCCATCCCTGTTTTAAACTTCACCAGCTGGTTCAGATGTTTCAGCATGGAACCCCCTCCGGTAAGAACGATACCGGCACTCAGTTTATCCATATAGCCTGAATTCTCAATTTCATAGCTGACCGCATCGATGATCTCCTCCATACGCGACTGGATAATATAGGCCAGACTCCGGAAGCTGATCTCCTTTGGTTCCCTTCCGGAAATACCAGGTATGGTGACCACCTTATCGTCCTGGGCCAGGTCGCCCAGCGCCGATCCAAACTGGATCTTCAGCGATTCTGCCTGCCGTTGTAAAATGGCGCACCCCTCTTTGATATCACGGGTAATCACATTGCCCCCAAAAGGGATCACGGCAGTGTGGCGGATCACATCATCATAATAGACCGCCACATCGGTGGTACCACCTCCAATATCCACCAGGGCCACACCTGCCTCCTTCTCATCGTTGGTCAGCACCGAAGCACTGGAAGCCAGGGGCTCCAGCACAAGCTGCTTCACATCAAGTCCAACCCTGTTAATACATTTTTCGATGTTTCTGGCCGAGGAGATCTGACCGATTACTATATGGAAATTGGCTTCCAGCCGCTTCCCGAACATCCCCACCGGGTTCTTCACACCGGTCTCATTGTCGACGATATAACTCTGTGGGAGCACATGAAGAATCTCCTCGCCTACATCCACAGGAATCTTATGCATGTCGTCGATCAGGTTTTGCAGATCATCGCGGGTAATCTCAACGTCGTAGGAGTCGCGGTTGATATATCCCCTGTTCTTTACAGATTTGATATGCTGTCCGGCGATACCTACAAAAACTTCATTGAATTTAATTTCCGATTGCTCACTGGCTTCGGAAGAGGTGGTCTGAATTGCATTGACGGTCTCCTCGATATTTAACACAACCCCTCGTTTGACACCTTTGGAAGGAGTCTGGCTGATGCCCAGGACTTCCAGTTTGCCCTGTTCATTCAACCTGCCTACCAGGCTTACGATCTTGGTTGTACCGATGTCTACCGCAGCTACAATTTTTTCTTTTGTTGCCATAGTCTTAACGTTTAGTACATATTACTTGATTGGTATATTTCAAATTAATGGTTCTATAACTGTTCCATCCATATATTGAGAGTCCCTGGTCGTAAAGCAGTTCCAGATTTCTCAATTTTTTCTCCCACTGCTCCATACTCCCCATCAGAATCTGGTGTGCCCCTACCCTTGGAATCATCTCATACTCCCCCCCGCGGTTCACATAGAGCTGTACAATCTGTTCATTCCAGAAGGGATGTTTTGTCACATAGGTGCAGAAGCGGTATATCTCACGAAGTTGATCACCTCCCGTACCACTCCCGTCTGAAGCATCCATGTTTCCCGATACCAGGAGAATATGTGGGACAAATTGTTCCGATAGAGGCAGCACCTTCCCTTCGGTATCGAGATAGAAACCCTCCCTGCCTTCCGGCATGATCCTTACCAGTGGAACGCTCTGTTCCAACCTTATCTCCATCCTTCCGGTCACATCGGTGCTCACTTCTGCTCCCCTGATATAGGCATTCTCCTCCAGGATCCTCTCAAGCTCCCTGGTATTGATCTCTGTCAGCGGGTAGCCCTGCAACTGCATTCCTTCCGATCGAAACATGGCTCTAATATCCGGATCGGTCACAAACCTGCTGTGAACTGTATCGGAAAACACAACATCGATGCGGTTACACAGCACCTGTTCCGCTTCACCGGAGACAAATCCCAGGATCACCACAAACCATGCAGCAATTCCTATCCAGATCAATATTTTAAAAATCCTGCGCATCATATTCTCATACACCACTCTTGAAGTGGTCTCACAAACTGGTTAATATCTCCTGCTCCCATGGTTACCAGCACTTCGGGGTCCCTCTCTCTCACCACCCTTAAGAGCTGCTCCCTTGCAATAAGTACCTTTTCATTTATCCGAACCCTCTCCAGAAGCATATCTGCGGTTACCCCGGGGATCGGCTCTTCCCTGGCCGGGTAGATCTCCATCAGAATCAATTGATCAAGCATCTCCAGACTCCTTGCAAATGCATCCGCAAAATCGCGGGTCCTGGAGTAGAGATGGGGCTGAAAGATCCCGGTTATCTTTTTGCCCGGGAAGAGTTCCCTTACTGAGGAGAGAAAGGCCGTGATCTCTGTTGGATGATGTGCATAATCGTCGATATAAACCCTCCTCTCATTGTGAACCTGCACATCAAACCGCCGCTGCACTCCCTGATAGCTCAACAGGGCATGGACAATACTTTGCGGTGCAACACCCATCTGGTGCGCCACTGCCACAGCTGCCAGGGCATTCTCCACATTCAATATCCCCGGTATATGCAGTTTGATCTCCGGAAGGACCGAATGGGGTGTAACCACTCTAAAGCTGTAACTCAGGCCGTCTAAGGTCAGACTCTCCACATAGTAATCGGCCCCTTTCTGATCGACCGAGTAAGTATAACAGGTCACATGGTCGGGTATCACCGGAGTAAGCCCGAATTTCAGAATCAGTTTTCCCTTCTCCCGGATCTGGGCGATATAGGACTCAAATCCCCTGCGTACATTCTCTTCCGAATGGTAAATATCCAGGTGGTCCGCATCCATTGAGGAGACCACCGCTATTTCCGGGAAAAGAGTCAGGAAAGAGCGGTCATACTCATCTGCCTCAGCGATGATTACTTTTGAGGCTGGGTCGAGATAGAGATTGCTGGAGTTGTTTTTACTGATACCGCCCAGAAAGGCATTGCATCCCAGGGTCGATGAGTGAAGGATATGGGCCAGCATAGTGGAGATGGAGGTCTTTCCATGTGTACCAGCCACACCTACACCCCTGCCTGTATTGAAAACCTCTCCCAGTGCCACCGATCGTTTGATCACCCGGAATCCTCTCCTGCGAAAATAGTTCAGTTGCTGATGTTTTTCAGGAACAGCCGGAGTATAGATCACCAGGGTACGCTCCGGGTTCCGGAACACTCTGGGAATAAGCTGTGACCGGTCCTCAAAATTGATATCAATCCCCTCACGAACCAGTTGATCGGTCAGTGTGGTTGAGACCCGGTCATACCCGGCCACCGCCTTGCCCTGACTTACAAAATAGCGGGCCAGGGCACTCATTCCAATGCCGCCCGCACCAATAAAATAGACACTATCAAGATTTGTCCAGATCATTGCTCAATCAATATTTTTTGCACCTCGGCAGCGATCCTCTGAGATGCATCGACAATGCCGAGTTGTTTGATGTTTCTTGATAACTTCTCTTTCTCTGTCCGATCCTCCATCAGTTTGAGCATCCGGTCCACCAGCTGCTCCCCGGCTTCAGCATCGGGAACCATCAGGGCCGCACTCTTGCTTACCAGTGATGCAGCATTATGTGTCTGGTGGTCCTCTGCCACATTGGGCGAAGGCACAAGGATCACCGGCTTGCCCACAATGCACAGCTCGGAAATGGTGATTGCTCCGGCACGGGAG
>DAOWNM010000134.1 GCA_030642565.1 Bacteroidota bacterium
AAGCGATGCGGTGGATCATATCGACCATATGGTGGAGCTGATCGGTATCGACCATGTGGGTATCGGAACCGATTTTGACGGGGGAGGGGCCCTGGAGGACTGTTTCGATGTGAGCCAGATGGGCAACATCACCCTGGAGCTTGTGCGCAGGGGCTACACCGCCGGAGAGAACAAGAAGAAATGGGGGGGGAAACCTACCCGGGTCTTCCGTGAGGTGGAGGCAGCGGCAACGACAGCGGCAAATTGATGGACAGACTGCTATGAGATCCGGGATATACAAGCTTGGTGCGGTATTGGTGATCCTGTTGCTGGCGGTGGGAGGCTGCCGGAAAGCAGGGACCTGGTTGGTGAACACGGACGAACCGGAGCATGCCGATGTGATGGTGATGCTCATGGGCAACATTGCCGACAGGGTGCTGCAGACAGCAGATCTCTACCATGAGAAGGTGGCAGGAAAGGTATGGATTGTAAAGGCAGGGATGGGCGCTGACAGTATCCTGGAAGAGAGAGGCGTTCAGATAATAAATTACAGCATGCGGGCCCGTTATGCCCTAATCGATCTGGGAATTCCGGCAGACAGCATTGTGATCCTGCCCGGTGATGCCACCTCCACCCGGATGGAAGCCGAGATAACAAGGGATTATCTGGTCACTCAGACCGGCATTGATACACTGCTCCTGGTCTCCTCTGCTTCCCACACCCGCCGGGCATATATGATCTTCAAAGCCACGTTTACACCCTTTCAAGAGCCGGTTGCTCTATATTGCAGTCCGAGCAGCTACTTGAAATTTCATGCCGGGAAGTGGTGGAGGCGCAGGAATGACATCGAAGATGTATTGATAGAGTATCTGAAATTGGCAAATTTTTATCTGTTTGAAAGAGGGGAGTTGAGAAGGGTGGATTTGTGAAAAAAAGAGGTAGAGGCAGCGGCTGTCTGACCGGAGGGGGGTGACCCTCTATTTGAAATATTTTAAGATCCTCTTCCGGTCCTCTCCAGGCTTCGGTATCTTTTAGTTAGTTTCTTCTGGTCCTTCCTGAATTCAATGATTTCGTCAAAGTTCATCTTTGTACCAGTCATCATCATAGATTCTTACTGAGTGTCCCTGTTCCCGGTAAAAGGCAAGTTCATAGCTAATCACCTCTCCCTGTTTCGTTGCCTTCAGTGGCATTTCATCCCGGGTATATGCGTTAAGCGCACTGGCAGGCCAGTGAGAGAACTGCTCAAGCACCCGGTCTATCACCTCCTTTTCAGCTGCACTCAGGTTCATCAGGTTGGGGTGAACACCGGGCAGGTACTTGATAAGCGGAATGCCTTTGTAGTTGCCTTTGAACCTCTGTAATTTGCCATCCTTTTCCATCTCTTTCAGGATTCCGGTGATATTTTCAGGGGAGGGACCATATGTCTGTTTGGTGTAGAGCAGACCTGTAAGCTGCTCCTCATGGAGCTCATAATGGTTGAAATCACAGAGATAAAGCAAATTTATAAGCAGGTTGACATCCATCCTCGGTAGTGCACCACATCTGCCTGTGATATAAAGAATCACCGTTTCCAGCTTTACCCTTTTCAACTTTGGCACTGAATCTCTCATTACATCCAAATCAGTCTCAACATCGGGTTCTTCGACGATACTCATCGTAGTCGAAGCCTCATACTCCGCTGAAAGAAATTCATCTGCAGAGAAACCGAGGGCTTCCGAAAGCATGCTTAATTCAATTGCTGAGATCTGTCGGTTCCCTTTCTCAATCTGCACCACCGATGACCTGGAGATCTGCAGCATCCTGGCGATATCCTCTTGCGAAAAGCCACTTTCCATCCGGATACCTTTCAATTTCTTTCCCAATTGCTGAGGTGTCAGTTGTCTGTTCATGCGGCCGTGTTTTCCTCAAATTTAAGAAAGAAAGATCGAAAAACAAACATAATAAAGATAGAATAACAAACAATTCACAGAACACAAAAAAAGAGACGCCCCAACAGGAGCGCCTCTGAACAAGCACCTAACTAATATTTTCTCTCTCTTCTATTTGAATCGCCTGGCAACCTCTTCCCAGTTGATCACGTTCCAGAATGCCTCCACATAGTCGGGTCTGCGGTTCTGGTACTTCAGGTAGTAGGCGTGCTCCCAGACATCGATGGTTAGCAGGGGAGTTCCCTTTACCCCGGCCAGGTCCATGAGTGGATTGTCCTGGTTGGGAGTGGAGTTGACCACCAGCGAGCCGTCGGCCTGCTTCACCAGCCAGGCCCAGCCTGAGCCAAAACGGGTCGCGGCAGCTGTACTGAACTGCGATTTAAAATCGGCAAACGATCCAAAGGAGCCATTGATCGCCTCCAGCAGTTCTCCAGTGGGTTCTCCTCCACCGCCCGGTCCCATCACCGACCAGTATACGTTGTGGTTGAAGAAACCACCCCCGTTGTTCCTTACAGCTGCAGGATGGGCAGATATTCCGGCAAAGATCTCTTCGATCGATTCTCCTTCCAGCGATGTACCTTCCACGGCTTTGTTCAGGTTGGCAGTGTATGCTGCATGATGCTTCGAATGATGGATCTCCATGGTTCTGGCATCAATATAGGGTTCCAGTGCGTTATAGTCGTAACTTAAATCGGGTAATTTAAAAGACATTTTATTTGGAGTTTAAATGATAAAACAGGTTGTTACTTAGATTCGATAAAAATAACAACTGCACATGAAATTTGTTCATATCCATTCTGACCCCCTTCCATCCATTTTCTGCTGTGCAACATTTCTGTGGCGCTCCTTTTCATTCAAAACATGATAAAACCCACTGTTTTTGCGGCCTGAAAGTGCGTTCTTGTTTTCCGGTCTGCTGTAAAATATGTAGCAAAATGAGGCTAAAGGAGCTAACTTTACCGCCGGGAAAAGCGAGAAAAATCGAAAGTCATATCAAGTCGAAAATAAAAAGATAAAAGTTATGCCAAAAGGGATTTTTAATGTACCGGAACCCGTGAATGAGCGGATACGGGATTATGCTCCGGGAACAAGGGAGCGTGCCGATTTAAAGAAAGAAATTGAAAGACTGAGGTCACAGGTTCTGGATATCCCCATGATTATCGGGGGTAAAGAGGTCAGAACCGATAACCTTGTCTCCATTCATCCTCCTCATGAGAAGAAGCACCTGCTGGGGCATTACCACAAAGGTGATGCAAGCCATGTGCAGATGGCCATTAAGGCTGCGCTGGAAGCCAAAGAGAAATGGGCGGCACTCTCCTGGGAGCATCGTGCAGCGATCTTCCTCAAAGCGGCCGACCTGATCGCGGGACCTTATGGTGACACAGTGAATGCTGCCACTATGCTTGCGCAGTCGAAAAATGTCATGCAGGCCGAGATCGACAGTGCCTGTGAGATGGCAGACTTTCTGCGTTTCAATGTGAAGTATATGAGCGAGATCTATAAGCAGCAGCCTATCTCATCAGAAGGAATCTGGAACCGCGTGGAACAGCGTCCCCTGGAAGGATTCGTATTCGCGCTTACTCCCTTTAATTTTACCTCCATTGCCGGCAACCTTCCTTCTGCCCCTGCTTTAATGGGGAACACCGTGGTCTGGAAGTGCTCCAATACACAGGTTTATTCAGCAAAAGTACTGATGGATGCATTTATGGAGGCCGGAGTTCCTGCAGGTGTCATCAACCTGATGTTTGTAACCGGGCCCGTAGCCGGGAATGAGATTTTCTCCCATCCCGATTTTGCCGGAATCCATTTCACCGGTTCCACCGAGGTATTCCAGCACATGTGGAAAACCATCGGGGGCAATATTGAAAGGTACAAATCGTACCCACGCATTGTGGGTGAAACCGGTGGGAAGGACTTTATATTCGCCCATCCGACAGCCGACATTGAAGCGCTGGTTGTGTCCATGGTCAGGGGTGCCTTTGAGTACCAGGGTCAAAAATGTTCCGCGGCCTCCAGGGCCTATATCCCGGAGAGTATGTGGCCCGAAGTGCACAAGCAGATGGAGAACATGGTAAAAGGAATCAAAATGGGGCCACCCGAAGACTTTAACAATTTCTTTAATGCAGTGATTGATGAAGCCACATTTGATAAACTGGCCGGATATATCGACAGGGCAAAGGAGGATAAAGACGCTGATGTGATCATGGGTGGTGGCTATGATAAAACGGAGGGCTACTTTATTGAACCTACTGTTATTCTGGCCCACGATCCAAAATACGTTACCATGGAAGAGGAGCTGTTCGGACCGGTACTGACCCTCTATGTCTATGACGACAACAAGATTCCCGAAACAGTCGACATTCTGAATGATACCTCCATGTATGCACTTACAGGAGCTATTTTCGCCCAGGACCGGTATGCCATCGAGTACCTGACCAAAAAGTTGGCCAACTGTGCCGGGAACTTCTATATCAACGACAAGCCTACCGGTGCCGTGGTGGGACAGCAACCCTTCGGAGGAGCCCGCGGATCGGGAACAAACGACAAGGCAGGCTCCATGATCAACCTGCTGCGCTGGGTATCACCAAGGACTATCAAGGAGAACTTTGTTCCCCCGAAAGACTACAGATACGCCTTTATGGAGGAGGAGTAGGGTAAGGTCTTTTATTTCCTTTCGGGACATCCGGCGCACACCCCGTCACATGGGATGTAAACACTCGCTATAGCTTTAGACGGTGGGTTTTTTGGGCTGCTTCGGTCATGTCTGTATGCACACCAGTCTCCCTGGCAAAATCCTTCCACCGGCTTAGGGTATCTACCGTTCTCTCAATTGTTTCAGCAGGGTCTTTGATCCCCTGCCGGTGAGCTACCTCCAGCAGGTCATGGAGGGTAAAGTCATCGCGCTTTTCGTTGATGCTCATCTGATGAACGTTGATCCAGTCTCCCCGTGGATTGTAGCTCCAGGTAAGATCGTAGGCCGGAGAGAGTCGCCACGCTCCTGCTCTGTCCATCAAGAAAGCGATGTTCTTGGTATGATCGTCCTGATTCCGGGCCACCACATTGAACACCATTCTTTTATAAAATTGATCCAGGTCCGGATATGGAAGGCCTAAGGCACGCATCTCCTCAAAGGCATCTTCGTAGGAGTATCCTCCGGCCATGTTAAAGTCGAAGTGCGATATGGCACACAGGGTTTGCATGTGCAGTTTTTCACCCTCCGCTGTTCTGTCAAAGCGAAGGGTAATGAAATGAGCCCGACCATTTTCTTCCAGCAAACTACATGGCTGCATATGTATTCCGCAGGCAAGAGCCATATGGTGATATGCAAGTTCCAGGCGGCTGTATCCCCTGGGGTCACCCAGGGTCCCTTCCCGTATCCCGTCAAACTTCAGAAGGTAGTACTGAAAGCCCTTGGGAAGAGGTACCTGCCCCGACCTTAGCTCCTTTGTTTCCGGATGGTAACCGACAATCGCTTTGGGCCGTTGACCACCTGCGGAAGCCCCTATCCTGATCAGGCTGGCCATTGCGTTCTCCTCATCGTCATTCAGGTCGAGTGCGACCCTGATTTTTTCCTCCAGCACTTTGTTTGTCAGATCGAGCAGACGTTCCACTTCAATCTTCTCCTCAGGATCGGGTGTTTTGGTTTCCGGCTCAAATTCGAGAGCACCCATGGCTCTTTTGCCCACATAACTTAATTTCTCAAGGGGTGTTAAGCTTTCCGTGCCGCGATTCTGAGATCGCAGCCATTCACGTAGCACGGTATTTCCAAAGGCATCGGGAAGGGCATCGGCAAGCAATCCCGGAAGTCCTTCATAGGTTTGACTGTTCAGTGCGGGGAAGGCAAATATCCTTTGTCCGCGCAGCAGGTCCTCGTAGGGTATGGTTAAGGGAGCGAGGTCCAGGCCGAGCCTCACAAAATCGTCAGAGAATTCTATCACTCCATGGTTTCGTCGCGGATTCCATGCTACCGCTCCAACCATGTTTCCCCAAAGCTTGATTTTAATGACCGCCATATCAAGTTGAATTTCGAACCCGTTGCCTTGTTTTTTCATTTGAGGTTAGCAGCTCAATGGGGCTGATCTCCACCGGGGGCAGGAAGTGCTCCAACTGGTCCAGTTCATTGAGCGCCCGCAGCACTTGTATCAGGGTAGAGACATTGTAAGACTGGCCATATTCCATTTTCTGAAGGGTATAAACACTAATGCCGGCACGTTGGGCCAGATCTGATTGCCTGAAACGTTTCTGGATGCGCTTTTGCCGGATGCGCTTCTCAAATTCCATCAGAATTGCCTTGTCGGTTTTTCGTTTCCAGTTCATAAGAATCTGAATAAATGGATTTGCATTCTTTTTATACACCAACAAATATAGGTATTAAGTTGCATAAATGCAAATAATAGCTAGATATATAGGTTTTATATCCCTGTTGAAAGTCTTTTCCACCACCCGGAAAGGCCGTTCTTTTTTTGTCTAATTTTAAAGTATGAAGAAGTTTTTCCTGAAGATATGGCCCTGGCTCAGGAACAAGTATGTGCTGACCATCGCGGTGTTTGCCATCTGGATGCTCTTTTTTGACCAGAACAACATAGTCGACCGCATCAGGATGTCATTGGAGATAAGGCCACTGGAGGATGACAGGGAGTACTACCTGGAGCAGATCCGGAAGGATTCGGCCCGCCTGAACGAACTAACCACCAACAAAGAGAATCTGGAGAAATACGCCCGCGAACAGTTCCTGATGAAGAAGAGCAACGAGGATGTGTTCGTGGTGATCGAGGAGAAAGAGTAATTTTTACTGCAGGATTCTTCTGTTGAGTTCATCTATAGCAATCTGTACCTCCCTGGCTTTCCCGATCCTAATTGTATCGACCAGTGCAATTAGTTCATAAAACTTCTGGTCATCCATAGCAGCTTCTGGAATGGTTTTATACAATGGGTCTATAGTCTGACCTCTTGAATTCCCTTTGGGAGTCGGCCAAACATATGATTCTGTGCCGGATATTATCTTATCTTTTACAGGGGGAGCTGAGTGGGCGGTTGGAATCCCTTTTGCAATGGCCCCTGGTTCGGCTGGGAATACATACTTTATTCCATAAATCAGGAACTCTGTAAGGGCGTTAAGATGTACTTCTCGCTTTTCTTTGTTTATCAATTTTGCAATTTTGCAACGGTTCAGAACCTCTGAAATTTCGGACGGACTTATTTTCAGAGCATAAGCGATATCAAGATTTCTCCATTGAATGTTATTTGTTGCAATGATCTTTAATAGCACAACAATATCCTGGGGCCGCATTCCATGGTGTTGTTTCATATTGATACGGTTATTTGTAATTCGCGATTCGCGATTCGCGAATTACAAATATATAAAAGAAATTGATATCTGCCCAATCTCACGTAATTAGTTTCAAAGAGACCATG
>DAOWNM010000175.1 GCA_030642565.1 Bacteroidota bacterium
GCCAGTCCCTGCCACCCCGACAGATCGGTTCCGTTAAACAAGGAGACAAAACCCATCTTCCCGGGCATCTTATCCAGGTAGTTTTGTATATCGATCTTCAGATATTTGGTATCAGGACCCGTAATAATATCCCTGGTTATAATCAGTTTTTCTTTAATAATCTTCCCTTTCAGACCGTTGTCCAGACCATTACTGGGTGGTGTGGTATTTACAAGGGCATTGGCTGCCTGGCTCTTCAGTTCATCCTGCTCCAGGTAATTGCTGAGGGTCACAAAACTGAGAAAAGTCTTTATGCTGCCCATGGCTCTGATCAACAGACCGGTGTCGTCAAGGCTGGTTGCATGGGGCTCGATTTTTCTCATTAACAGCAGTTTCTGATCATCGGGAAGCGCGGATGAGAAGACAATCCTCACGTAGCTTTTAAAGGCCTCTTCTCTCACCTGATAGATGGTTGATTGGGAACAGATCTCGAACAATGGTGTGGCAGTATAAATATCGTCCGACTTGATCAGCCCGGTGAATGCCCTCTTTTGGGTCTCTTCGTCCCCACTGTTATAAGCTTCATAAACAGCACCCAGGGCCTCTTTACCACCCACGGTTGCCAGCACTCCAATATATCTCTCAACTAAAGAGTTTTTTGCTGCATGCAATAAAAGAGCTTGTGTGGCCACCTCCTTATGGGGACCCCGGTTGATGGCAGCAACCAGTGCTACTTCAATGGCCTCCATTTCATCTTTATCTTCCAGCTGGTCAAAAAGCTTTATCAGATCCCCCAGGTCTCCCTGGTCGGAGACCATATGGAGGTTTTTCAGGGAGGCTGATCTGACTGCCCCTTTTTGTGCGATCTGACCGTAGAGGAGATCGAACGAGCCGGGATCACCCTTGGCTGCGATCACCTCTGTCAATACAACTTTTGCCCCTTCAGGTGCCCCATCCAGCGCTGCTGTAAGGAGTGGAAGCTGATCCATCCCCACGGTCTGCAACAGGGCTGCTTTGGCTGTCTCGCTATCCGGTGCAGCGGGGTAGGAGAGTGTATACTTGATGATTGCAGGAACCGCTTCACTCTTTTTGATCAGCGCCAATGTTTTTACTGCCTGTTGTCGTACAGTGGCATCAGGGTCGTCCATATAGCCGGAGACGATATCCACTGTTTCATCGCTTTTCAGCATCCCGAACAGGCTGAGGATCTCACCCTTTACCTCACTGTTTTTGGCACTGTTAAGTGCAGAAACCCAGGGGTCGAGAGGAGTGCTGTTTTTTGCTGCATACCGGATGGCGGTCATGCGATAGGCTTTGTTCTTCTCTTTCATGGCATCCACCAGCAGGGAGACGCTCTTCTCAATGGGTTCGTTTCCAGCTCCAGTGATCAGGGCGGCACTCTTAAAATGGATCTGTTCAGGAGTTGTACACTTTTTGATCACGTTTTTGCAAATTTTGAGACTCAGATCATGGTTGTTCTGTTCCGACACTGTTTCTGCATAGGCGATCAGGCTACCGGTGGCACTGGTTAGCTCAGGCATATAACCCGTCTTTTTGGCTGCACTGTTCAATACACCATGGGAGTCGGGATTGCCCAGTTTCGCCAGGCAGGCCAGTACACTTCGCTGTAGCTCCGTGGAACCGCTCCCCGCAAGCGAGGCTACTGTTGCTGCGTGACTACTGTTCCCGGTTTTTCTGATGGCATTGACCAGCGCAATCTGCCCTCTTCCTTCGGTCTGATTCAGCTTACTAACAAAGAGGTCTGCGGCAGCATCAGGATTATTATCCCTGATGGCCCTGATGGCAGGATCCTGCAGTTTGGGATCTGTCAGATAATGGCTGAGACTCTCTAAGGTTGCATTGCTTCCGGAATAGTTTAGCTGACTGATGAAAAAGCTTTTCACAAAGAGATTCTCCCTTTTTTCAATCTCCTTCAGGATCATCGATTCCCACTGGAGAGACTCTTTCTTCATTTCGGGCTGACTGAGATAGCGCGACAGACTCTCTATGGCCACACGTGGTTTGGTGTCGTCGCGTGTTCCCGGAGGAATAACCAGGTCCAGTATCATTTGCAGCCCCGCCTCCTCCAGACTGAGCATGGATTGCATCTGATTGTTTAATTTTTGCTGATCATTGGCAGGCACCTGTACCAGCAGGTCCGCCACTTTGGTATCCAGGGTCCTGTTCTCCTGAGCTGTAAGCGGGTTGGCGATCGGCAGCAATGCAAGCATTGCAATAAGGGTAATTCTTATATGTTTCATGGTTGTTCTCATTATAGTCATCGCATATTCTTAAATACTCCAGGGTGAACGCATCTCGGGATAGATCAGCCGGTTGGCCCCTTCATCATTGATAAACTCCTGTCTAACAGGATCGAAATGAAGGGTGCGACCAAGCCTCAGTGCTACTACCCCCATGTTGACAATGGTGCAGGAGCGGTGACCGTTCATCTCATTGAGTGCAAATCTCTGACGGGTTCGAACCGATTCATGAAAGGATGTAATCTGGGGTTCGGGATCGGGTAGTGTGGCTGCCAGTTTCTGAATGTCAGGTATGGTGGAACGGAAACCACGGAAGATCTTTCCATTGGGCCCTTCAATATAGGGGGCGTCCTTATCTTTGTTCTCCCCATCCAGGATGATCTGGCAACCATCTTCGTAGGTATAGGTGATTCTGCGCCATGACCCGACAGCATCGAAATGCTGCTGCGGTGCATCTACCTCCACCTTAATGGGGCTGGTATGGTCCTTGTTGAGCATATACTGAACCGGATCGAGATAGTGCTGTCCCATATCACCCAGTCCGCCCCCGTCATAATCCCAGAAGCCACGAAACTTGGAGTGTACCCTTAACGGATTGTAAGGCTTGACCGGGGCAGGCCCCAGCCACATATTGTAATCGAGGTGCTCAGGCACCGGCTGAGGTGTAAGGTTTTTGTCACCTCTCCAGTAGAATTTCCAGTCAAAACCTGTGATGCCGCTGACGGTGACCTTCAGGGGCCATCCCAGAACGCCGCTATCTACAATTTTTTTCAAAGGCTTCACGGTGGTACCCAGCCCGTAGAAGCCCCCCCTGAATCGGAACCATGTGTTCAACCTGAACATGCGGCCATTGTTCTGTACGGCTTCAATGACCCGCTTTCCTTCACCAATGGTCCGTGTCATCGGTTTTTCGCACCAGATATCTTTACCTGCTTCCGCAGCCATCACCGACATGGTACCGTGCCAGTGGGGAGGTGTGGCGATATGTACGATATCGATATCTTTTTGAAGGAGTAGCTCACGGAAATCTGAATAGCCCTTCACATGATCACCCGCTCTTTTCAGGGCCCTCTCCAGGTGGTGTCTGTCCACATCACACACCGCCACAAGGCGCCCTTCGCGTGTGAAGTGGTGGTTGTATCCAATTCCACCTACACCAACAATGGCTTTTGTAATTTGGTCACTGGGGGCTGTAAAACCGGGTCCCCCGAGTACATGTCGCGGTACAATGGTAAAAGCTGCTGCACCCAGCACGCTCTTCCTGATGAAATCTCTTCTTTCCATGATCTGTTTTTGGGTGGTAACAAAAGTGAAATCAAATGTAGGAATTCAGACCCATTACCCCAAACAGAAAGATGGTGTAAATATTCTGGAGGATAATAGTTAAATTGTGCCCTGTTTTTCTTCGTTTCAAAATCTCCATTATACCATGGCACACTCAAGAGAAAATCTGCAGAAGACGTTGAATCATCAACAGCCCGATCGATTGGTAGTAGATTTTGGTGCCACACCGGTGACAGGGATCCATGTTCTTTTGGTGAAACAATTGAGAGACCATTTTGGCCTGGAGAAGAAGCCTGTAAAAGTTAATGAACCGTTTCAGATGCTGGGCGAAGTGGAGGAGGACCTTCAGGAAGCCATGGGGGTAGATGTGATTGGACTATCTCCACCTTCTGATATGTTTGGAAACCGTTTCGAAAACTGGAAGGAGTTCAGGACTCCCTGGGGACAGGAAGTGCTTGTTCCGGGTTCTTTTACAGTATCTGTAGATGAGAACGGGGATACTCTTCTCTATCCTCAGGGTGATGATACAGTACCTCCCAGCGCCAAAATGCCAAAAGCTGCATATTTCTTTGATGCAGTGATTCGTCAGGAGCCCCTGGATGAGGCAAAATTGAATCCCGAAGACAATACCGAGGAGTTTGAACTGATTACAGTGGAAGACCTGGAATACTGGAAAGAGTCTATCAATGGGGCTTCTCAGAAAGGAAAGGGATTGGTGGCTAATTTTGGGGGGACCGGAATTGGGGATATTGCCCTGGTGCCCGGCTTGAACCTGAAGGCTCCAAAAGGGATCCGGGATGTGGCTGATTGGTACATGTCCACACTGATGCGGCCCGATTACCTTCATTATATATTTGAGAAGCAGACCGACATCGCCCTGGAGAACCTTAAGATGTCCAGGGAGGTTGCGGGTGATCGTGTGGATGTGGCATTTATCTGCGGGACCGATTTTGGAACCCAGGATTCTTCATTCTGTTCTGTTGAGACCTATGATGAACTTTACGCTCCTTACTACAGGAAGATCAACAACTGGATCCACGAAAACACATCATGGAAAACATTTAAGCATAGTTGTGGTGCGGTGGAGCCTTTTATGGAGCATTTCATTGAATCCGGATTTGATATCATCAACCCTGTCCAGATCAATGCGGCAGGTATGGATCCTTTATTACTAAAGGAAAAGTATGGAAATAGACTGGTGTTCTGGGGTGGGGGTGTGGATACCCAGAAAGTACTTCCTTTTGGTTCTCCCGAAGAGGTGAAAGCTCATGTACTGAAGGAGTGTGAGATCTTTGCTCCCGGAGGTGGATTTGTCTTTAATACCGTTCACAACATGCAGGCCAATGTTCCCCTTCAGAATGTGCTGGCCATGTTGGAGGCTATCAGTCAGTTCGGCTGATAATGGGGCCCTCAAATTAACATTATTTAGAACAGTTTTTATCTAATTTTTAGGTACATTTGTCTCTTTAAAATTCAAAGGTATTTCATATAAATAACTCATTATTAATAACTAAAAGAAAATTTCCAATGTCAGATGTAAAACGCGTTTATACTTTCGGAGACAGAAAAGCCGAAGGTAAAGCCGACATGAAAAACTTATTGGGCGGAAAAGGTGCCAACCTTGCAGAGATGAACCTGATTGGCGTGCCGGTACCTCCAGGATTTACTATTACCACTGAGGTTTGTACAGAATACAACCAGCTTGGACAGGATAAAGCTGTTGAGCTGATCAAGGCTGAAGTTGAAACTGCTGTAAAGAATATCGAAGATATCATGGGAACCAAGTTCGGGAGTAACGAGAATCCCTGCCTGGTTTCTGTCCGCTCAGGAGCAAGGGCATCCATGCCAGGTATGATGGATACTGTATTGAACCTGGGAATGAATGAAAATGCTGTGAAAGGGCTTATCTCCAAGACGGGAAATGAAAAATTTGCCTGGGACAGTTATCGTCGTTTTGTGCAGATGTATGGCGATGTGGTACTGGGGATGAAACCCGAGTCCAAAGAGGACATTGATCCCTTTGAGGCTATTCTGGAAGAGGTGAAGGAAGCGCGTGGAGTTGAGAATGACAATGAACTAACCATTGAGGATTTGAAGGAACTCGTGGCAAAAGGCAAAGCAGCTGTGAAAAAGCAAACCGGACATGATTTCCCGGTGGATCCATGGGAGCAGCTCTGGGGCGCCGTTATGGCCGTATTTGATAGCTGGGAAACTCCACGGGCCATCTACTACCGCCAGCTGAACCAGATCCCTGGTGAGTGGGGTACTGCAGTAAACGTACAGGCCATGGTATATGGAAACATGGGCCAAACTTCAGGTACAGGTGTTGCCTTTACCCGTGATGCAGGAACCGGAGAGGACATCTTCAACGGTGAGTACCTGATCGATGCACAGGGAGAAGATGTGGTTGCAGGTGTACGCACACCCCAGCAGATTACCAAAGAGGGTTCGCTTAGGTGGGCCAAGCTCGCTAAAGTATCTGAAGAGGAACGTGCTTCTAAATATCCTTCACTTGAAGAGGTAATGCCCGAGGTATATGCTGAACTAAATGATACTCAACAAAAACTGGAGGACCACTA
>DAOWNM010000307.1 GCA_030642565.1 Bacteroidota bacterium
CCGGCCTTCAAAACGGGTATATTTTTTCTCCTCACCTCTATCCAGCAACGAGTCATATAGCATAGCAGAATCGGCCCCGGAAATACAGCTCTGACCGATACCCAGAATGATTTCAGCCACCAGAAATCCTGCAAATCCAAAGCTCAGGCTATAAGTGGTAAATCCCAGTATGCCAAAGACAGCTCCAATAATCAGTGTCTTCTTCCGTCCGATCACATCGGCCAGGTAACCCGAAGGAACCTCCAGCATCACAATGGCGATGGAGTAGACAGCCTGCAGGATCATGATATCTTTCATGGAGAGGCCATTGCTCTCATAGAAAGGGACCACAATGGGCATATAGAGCATGAACCATTTGGCGATCTTGATCAGGTAGAGCCGGATGATATTTGGATGGATCGTTTTAGGCAATAGAGCTCAATTTGAGACAAAACTATAAAAAGCAGGGCGATCGCCAGAGATGTTTTAGAAAATATTGAATGAAATGGCTTTGTGCTATCTTTGGGTACAAACAGTATATGATGAATATGACGGTTATTGAAAAGATTCTGGCCTCACATTCCGGACGGGATCATGTGGTTCCGGGTGAAATTGTGGATGTGGTGATAGATGCACGTGTGGCACGCGATTTTGGGGGCGCCAATGTGGTCAATCATATGGAGGAGAACCAGTTGTCCATAGATGATACCACAAAAACCTTTTTCACCTTCGACTGCAATCCTACGGGATCGGACCAGAAATACGCTGCGAACCAGCATAAATGCCGGATGTTTGCGCAGAGAGAGGGGATCAAGGTATATGATATTGATAAGGGGATTGGGACCCATCTCCTGATGGAGGAGGGGCTCTGCTACCCCGGTTCCACAGCGGTATCGACCGACTCGCATGCTAATATCCTGGGTGCTGTGGGGGCATTTGGACAGGGCATGGGCGACAAAGACATTGCTGTTGCCTGGCACAAGGGGTCCACATGGTTCAAGGTGCCTTCTTCGGTAAAGATTATACTGGAGGGGACCCTGGATGCGCAAGTAACTGCCAAGGATATAGTTCTGAACCTGCTGGATAATTTCGGGGCCAGCGCCCTTCTTGGAAATGCCATTGAGATGGAGGGAGAAGCGGTGGAGAAACTAACCCTCGACCAGCGCATTACCATTGCTTCCATGGCTACTGAGATGGGAGCAATCATTATTCTTTTCCGGCCCAATATGGAGGTGATCAGGTACTGTGAATCGAGAACCAGAAATAAAGTGGAGCCTGTGCTGGCTGATGAGGATGCAGTCTATAACGAGGTATACCATCTGGATGTAGCAAAATTCACCTGCAGGATCTCTCTGCCAGGGAAGCCCCATGATACTTCCGGATTACCAAAAGAGAAGGTGTGGATCGATTCCGCATTTATTGGTAGCTGTACCAATGGGAGGATAGAGGATATGAGGGCTGCCGCTGCCGTTCTGAAAGGAAGAGGTGTGGCGGAGGGAGTGGTATTGAAAATTGTTCCAGCCACAGACAGGGTATGGAACCGTTGTATGGAGGAGGGATTGCTTAAGGTCTTCAAGGAATCGGGTGCCCTGGTTTCCAACGCAGGATGTGCAGGATGTGCAGCCGGACAGGTGGGACAGAACGGACCGGGTGAGATCACTGTAAGTACAGGTAACCGGAACTTTCCGGGAAAACAGGGGCAAGGCGAAGTATACCTGGCCTCACCATCCGTGGTGGCGGCCTCTGCTGTAGCAGGCTATATAACCACTGCGGAAGCCATTCCGGTGGTTCCTGTAAAGAGGGAGTTCAGAGGGCCTGCTGGAGATCCCTCAAAACAGAAAAAACAGGCTGCCTCTGCCAGCGCCTCCATCCGTCCCCATGAAATTGAAGGCAGGGCATGGTACATCCCTATGGACAATATCGATACCGATATGATCTATCACAACCGGCACCTCTCCATTACTGATACCGGGGAGATGGGACAGTTTACTTTTGGGAATCTCGCGGGTTACGAGGATTTTGCAAAAAAAGTAAAACCCGGTGATATTGTGGTAACCGGTAAAAATTTCGGATCGGGAAGTTCACGTCAGCAGGCCGTTGACTGTTTCATCTCACTGGGTGTGCAGTGTGTGGTTGCGGAGTCGTTTGGTGCGATCTATGAAAGAAATGCCATCAATGCTGCTTTTCCTATTGTAACCTCCGACCATATTACAACTTTGAAATTTGAAGAGGGGGATGTGATCAGGTTAAATTTTGAGACGGGTGCCATACAGAATGTTACGAAAATGATTTCACTTGAGTCAGCTCCATTTTCCGATGTGCAGATGGAGATATACCAGAATAACGGATTGTTTTAACATTACTGATTATGAGATTGATTATTCCAGAGGGTTACAGGTCCCTCATTACATTAAAAGAGACTGAGAAGATTATCCAGATGCTAAAGGACCATTTCGAAGCGGGACTCTCGGGCGATTTCAGGTTGCGCAGGGTTACCGCACCGCTCTTTGTATTGAAGGGCACTGGTCTGAATGATGAACTGCACGGGCATGAAAAACCGGTGGTTTTCCCCATCAAGGATATGCGCGACCAGGAGGCTGAAGTGGTTCAGTCGCTGGCCAAATGGAAGCGGATGATGCTTCGTGATTATGATATAAGTATAGGGTACGGGATCTATACAGATATGAATGCCCTCCGGCCCGATGAAGAGCTGGATAATCTCCATTCGCTCTATGTGGACCAGTGGGACTGGGAGAAGGCCATCTACCCGGAAGAGCGCAACCTGGTGACCCTGAAGGAGGCTGTGGAGAAGGTTTGGCAAAATGTGAAACGGACCGAGTTTTTTATACATACCTTCTATGCCAGTGTTACCCCTGTTCTCCCGGAAGAGATCACCTTTATCCATTCTGAACAACTTTACGAAATGTACCCCGACCTCTCTCCCAAAGAGCGGGAGGACAAGATTGCCGAGAAGCACGGTGCTGTCTTTATTATCGGGATAGGTTATAATCTTCCCGATGGGAAGCCACATGATAAGCGTGCCCCCGACTATGATGACTGGAGTACCGAAACAGTAGATGGTTACAGGGGACTGAACGGGGATATCATTGTCTGGAACGAGATTCTGGAGTGTGCTGTGGAGCTAACCTCCATGGGGATCCGCGTGGATAAGTCCGAGCTGATGACCCAGCTGGAAATTTCAGGTAAGTTGGATTATGCAGAGTTGTTGTTTCACAGACGGCTTCTCAATGATGAGCTTCCCACC
>DAOWNM010000222.1 GCA_030642565.1 Bacteroidota bacterium
AGCGCGGTCGGAACCATCTATCACATCCTGATAATTACCGGAATAGTAAAGATCGGTAAGGTTGTCCTGGGCTGTGATCATTTGAGAAGAACAGAGGAGGATAATTCCTGGTAAAAAAGAGATACGAAGCAATTTCATGTGGCAGATAGAAAGTGACCGCTGTGAATCATGCACAGCGGTCACTGTATATGACTTTTCTAAAGAACAAAGTTAATGGGGAATGTAAAGAGAACCTTAACAACTTTTCCATGTTGTTTCCCTGGTGTCCATTTGGGTGAAGACAACACCACCCTGATGGACTCCTTATCAAGGGCAGGGTCCACACTACGTACCACAACAGCATCAACTACCTGGCCTGTTTTGTTCACTGCAAACTGAAGAATTACACGTCCGTTTACACCTTTCTCAATCGCAATCTCAGGATACTGCAGGTTCTGTGCAATGTACTTTCTAAATTCAGTTGCAGGCTCACCCCCGTTAAACGTTGGCATCTCCTCCACAATGAAGAAAACCTCCTCCTCGACTATTTCTGCAGAAATCTCTTCTGCTGGTTCAATAGTTTCGGTTTCAGGTTCTTCTATAGTAATTGCTTTTTCCTTTTCGGTACAGGACACAAAAAAGAATGCGATAACGGTCAGCGGGAACAGCAAGGTGAGTTTCCACCTGCTTCCCAACTTATAATTTTTGTTTAACATGTTGATTCGGTTTTTAATTTGACTACTGAATTGATTGGAAATGGAAGCGCTTCCTATATATTGGTTTAATATTGACAGTTGGTATTTCATGGGATCGGTGCCTCTGCGTAGCACGGCAGAATCGGCCAGGTACTCCAGGTTTTCGATCACCGATCTGCGAAACATCCAGGCCACCGGGTTGAACCAGTTGATCATTACAAAAAGCTCGACCAGGATGCGGTCTATGGAGTGCCACTCTCGTTTATGATTTTTTTCATGTTCCAGGATATGGCTAAATGACTCATTCTCTGCAGAGGCCGGGTCGATAAATATATAGCCAAAGAATGAACTGGCATGTAACCCCGGGTTGGCAATCAGGCTGACTCCTTCCGCTTCGAATCGTTCTGAGGTAATGATTGCATGCAGGATTCGTGCTAGCTGCATCATCACTTTGATCAACCCCAGGGAGAGGACCAGCAGGTAAATGACCAGCAGTATATTTGTAAACGGGAATGGGGTTGTTCCCTCACTGGCACTACCCGTTCCAAAAATGGTAATCTCTTCCAGACTGATGGTGACCGGGACCATATTGCCAACGGGCATACGCAGTGAAACTGGCAGGAGGGGTAATATCATGGGCAGTATGACCACGCTGAGCAGGTAGATGCGCCTGATCATGAAATTTTTATCCTTTTCGAAGAAAAGTTTGTAAGCCACAAACAGGATCATCAGGGAGATATTGAGTTCCACAAGATATGAAAAGAGGTTATTCATTTCTGCCGCTTTTTTGTTTGAGCTCCTCCATTATCTTAATAATCTCATCGGCCTCCTTCATGCTAAGTGATCCGCTGTTGCCAAAGTGGGAGAGCACCTGCTTCATCGAATTGTTGAAATAGTCCTTCATCAGGCCGGAAAACCTTTCGTTCCGGTACTTTTCCCGGCTGACCAGGGGATAGTACTGGTGAGATTTGCCAAAGCTTCGATGGTCCACGAATCCCTTTTTCTCCAGGATTCTTATAATGGTCGAAACCGTATTGTAAGCTGGTTTGGGTTCGGGAAACTGTTGAAGCAGATCTTTTACAAATCCCTCCTCTTTATCCCAGAGGATCTGCATGATCTGTTCTTCTGCTTTGGTGAGTGTATTCATACTGTGCTATTTGTTCGAAGTGTCACTACAAACATAAAACTAAATTATTAGTTATCCAACTAAAAACTTAGTTAATTTTATAATAGTGTATCGTAACCTATTTAATGACAGCAAAAAGCGTACTATTCTTATTTAGATCTAATATGTATTCGTTATGCTGTGATAAAATATGACTTATGTTGTTATAGGATTCACATCAAAATTCTATTTTTAACGTTTCAAATTGTGAAATAAATAACAGAAAGCACCGAATACACATTAAATCAGATGTATACGTTATAAATTTTGAATCCATGGAGACGATAATTGAAAATGAACTAGTTAAGGAGTTGGCTAATAAGCATGGCAGAACCCGTGAAAGCCTGATTCCCATCCTGCAGGACCTGGTGGTTAATAACCGCTTCCTCTCCAAGCAGGACATGGTTGATGTGGCCAGGGAACTCGATTTGTCGGCTGCTGATGTTTATGGAACGGCCACATTTTATACATTCCTGGATACAGAACCGAGGGGGAAATATATCATCAGAATCTGCAAGACTATTTCCTGTGCGATGAAAGGAAAAAATGAGATCCTTTCGACGATTGAAGAGATCTTAAAACTTAATCTGGGAGAGACCACCCCCGACCGGAAGTTCAGTCTGCTCGAGACCAACTGTATCGGATGGTGCCATAAGGCTCCGGCTATGCTGATTAACGATACACCTTACACCGAGCTGACCCCGGAGAAGGTGACTGAGATTTTGCGTGAATATATCAAGAAATAATCACAGAAAACTACAATCAATGAGTGATAAGCATGTAAAAAGGGTAGATCTTATTTTTGAAAAGATTAAATGCAGGGATGTATTAAAGAAGATCATTGATATGGAACCCGAGGCCATCTGCCAGGAGGTACTAGATTCAGACCTGAAAGGCCGGGGAGGAGCAGGTTTTCCAACCGGTTTGAAGTGGAGATTTACCTCCAAAGAAAAGGATCCCATTAAATATGTCGTCTGTAATGCAGATGAAGGTGAACCAGGAACTTTCAAAGACCGTGAAATCCTCGACCAGGTACCCGGAAAGGTTTTTTGTGGCATGGCCATTGCCGGAAGGGCTGTGGGTGCCAAAATGGGATACGTATACCTGCGAGGAGAGTATAAATTTCTGATTCCCAAGCTAAATGAGGAGTTGATCAAATTCCATAGAACCATGGATGAATTCAACCAGAACTTCAGAATCCAGATCTGTCTAGGAAGTGGTGCATATATCTGTGGTGAAGAGAGCGCGCTGTTTGAATCCATCGAGGGGAAGAGGGGAGAGCCCAGGAACAAACCTCCTTATCCAACTACATCCGGACTGTTTGGTAAACCCACTGTCATCAATAATGTAGAAACCCTGGTTCACACAGTGATGATCATGAAATATGGAGCAGCTCACTTTAAAGAGCTGGGAACCAAAGACTCCAGGGGATCGAAAGTTTTTTCTGTATCGGGCGATACACCAAAAGCCGGAATATTTGAGCTGGAACTCGGTATGTCAGTAGATGAATTTGTACAGGAATTTGGCGATGGAGACACCAAAGCGGTACAGGTGGGAGGCGCCTCAGGTTTTTGCGTTCCCAGAAAGAAATTTGATGAAACCATCATTGGTTTTGAGGGCGTTCCTACTGGGGGATCCATGAAACTGTTCAACTCCACCCGATCCATGTACAATGTGCTTCATAACTATCTCGATTTCTTTACCGAGGAGTCATGCGGTCAATGTACACCATGTCGTGTTGGGTGCCAGCAGCTGCTAAAAGGGGTGGAGGCTGTGAAGCGAGGAGATAAGAACTCCAAATACTTGGACGAGCTGGTTAAGCTGGCAAAAACCATGAAGCGTGCTTCAAAGTGTGGACTGGGTCAATCGGTTGGAAATGCTTTCGGATCCATTGTGGAGAATTTTAAAGAAGAGATCATTTACTAATTTGGAAATCAGATAATATAAGATATCATGGTAAGTTTATCGATTAATGGCATGCTGGTGAAAGTTCCCGAAGGAACGACTATTCTGGAAGCTGCCAAAAAACTGAATTTCAGGATACCGACACTCTGCCAACACGACGACCTCTGTGTGGCAGGAAATTGCCGGGTATGCGTGGTGGAACAGCTGGGAGCCAAAGCACTGGTTGCCGCGTGTGCTTCCCCGGTAAATGAAGGGATGCAGATCCTGACCAACTCACTGAAGGTGCGTTCAGCGCGAAAACATATTATTGAGTTGCTGCTCTCGGAGCACAATGCCGATTGTACCAAGTGCTACAAGAACGGAATGTGTGAGCTTCAGAACCTCTCCAATGAGTTCGCTGTGGGCGATCACCTGTTTCTCGATCTGACCACCATCAAAGATTATACCATCGACCGTTTTTCACCTTCTATCCAGAAAGATGATAGTAAATGTATCCGCTGTCAGCGATGTGTTCGTACCTGTGAACAGCTGCAGGGAGTTAATGCACTGACGGTTGCGTTTAAAGGGGACCAACAGCGGATCACCACTTTTGAAGATCTCTCTATGGCAGAGGTGATCTGTACCAACTGTGGTCAATGTATCAATCGTTGCCCAACAGGGGCCCTGATAGAGCGTACTTATCTGGACGAGGTGTGGGATGCCATTCTGGATCCAACCAAACATGTGGTGGTTCAGACAGCTCCTGCTGTCAGGGTTGGCCTTGGTGAAGAGCTGGGATTCGAAGCGGGCAGCAGGGTAACCGGTAAAATGGTTTCTGCACTGAAGCGTCTTGGTTTTGATTCGGTTCTGGATACAGACTTTACAGCCGACCTGACCATTATGGAGGAGGGAACCGAACTGCTGACCAGGCTGAAGAGAGCCCTGGTGGATAAAGATCCGGATGTGGCTCTGCCAATGACCACCTCCTGTTCACCCGGATGGGTCAAATTTATTGAGCACACTTTTCCGGAGTACCTTCCCAATGTCTCTACCTGCAAGTCTCCGCAACAGATGTTCGGAGCACTGGCCAAAACCTATTACGCCCAGGTAAGGGAACTCGAT
>DAOWNM010000206.1 GCA_030642565.1 Bacteroidota bacterium
ATTTTATCCAGGAAGCGAATGTGGGGAGGGGCGCCTGCTTCGGCGATTACGATAATGATGGTGACCTGGACGGTTATGTGGTCAATCTGGACCATCAAGGAGTTTTCCTGCGCAACAACCGGGGCAATGAGAACAACTGGATTATGCTAAACCTGGTGGGAACAGAGAGCAACCGCGATGCCATTGGTGCCCTGGTTAAAATATCGGCCGGTGACAAGGAGCAGGTGGGTGTCAGAAGAAGCACCACCGGTTACCTCTCCCAGAACGATCACCGGATGCACTTTGGTATTGGCGATGCCGGAGAGGTGGACTTCGTGGAAATTAAATGGCCCTCCGGAAAGATACAGCGGTTGGAAAACCTGGAAGCCAACCAGATCCTTACCATTATAGAAGAATGAGAAAGCAGATGATCATAAGCAGCAGAGGATTCAACCTGTTCCTATTGGCAATTTACGCCGGAATTGCCAGTCTATCGTGCCTTTCGTGTAGCAGCAACTCATATGAGGGAATGGTGGTGGCAGTTGAATTGCAGGATACCCCGGAAGGATCTTTTGAAGGTGCAAAGCTGATTACCATAGATAGTCAGCACCCTGGGAAACCTGCCAAAATTCTAAGCAATGATTTTGAGAGCGCTGCTGCACCCGCCATATCACACCAGGGGCGATACCTCTTTTTCCAGGGAAAAAAAGAGGGCGATCAGGCCTGGCAAATCTGGGTCACTGACCTGCAGAAGAGATCTACAACCAGAGTCACCGACCTTCCGGAAAACTGTATCGAACCAGCTCCACTTCCCGACGGAACTGTTCTGTTCAGTCGAGAGGGAACTGTTAAAGGGAAAAAGGTGTATGACCTTTACAGTTGTCAAATGGATGGGACAGGTCTAACGCGGATTACCTTTAATCCGGCCTTTAACATCTCTGCCACTATGCTACAGGAGGGCCGTGTGCTCTACTCCTCCAGTGAGCAATACCCCGACTCTAAAACAGCGGTTTTAATGGTGATGCGACCCGATGGAACCAAATCAGAGATCTATTACCGGGGGACAGGTGAACCGGCTCCTGCTGGCGGAGGCGCAGAATCGGCAGAGGGGTATACCTATTTTATAGAGAGCAGTGGTCAACTGAGCAGGGTACTCCATAAACGTCCCCTGCACACCATGGAGCGTCTCTCGGATGCACTACCCGGAAGTTTTTTGGCCGTATATCCCATTGAAGGCAGCAAATGCCTGGTCTCCTACCGCTCCGCCGACAATGAACCATATGCCCTTTATACATTTGATGCTGATACAAAAAATGCACCGCATCTGCTCTATAAAGGATCGGCCAATATTACAGATCCGTTGCTGGTGGCCTCAATGGAGAAACGACCCATGATCCTGCCCAGTCCGGTGGAACTGAATAACCCGACTGCCATATTGATGTCGCAGGATATTAACCACTCCATGATCCCGGTGAATTCAGGGATTACTGGCGATTCTACAGCCAACCGGATCAGGGTTTCGACCCTTGAGGGAGAGCTGGCCGTAGTGGAGGTAAAAGCGGATGGTTCATTCTATTTGAAACTTGATGCGGATATCCCCCTGCGTATTGAGACACTGAACAGCCAGGGGGAGACTGTAAGGGGTCCCTCCATCTGGATTTACCTGAGGGCCAATGAACGCCGTGCCTGCGTGGGATGCCATGCTAACCCTGAGCTGGCACCAAAGAACATACAGCCTCTTGCTGTAAAAGAGGACCCCGTATTGTTGGTTGCAAAGAAGAAGGAAACAAGTCATTAAGAGGAGATTGCAGATGATACGATTGAAACCCATACTTATTTTCGGATCCATCGGAATAGTGGTGGCAGTAGGACTGACCTTTGGTCACCGTGCAGCCAGAGCTCATGTTAAATATATGACGGCTGTGGATGACCACCCGATTACCTGCTGGACCTGCCATGCCTATATCCAGAAGGACAATGTTATTGCAAAAATGCTTCATGAGACCTATGTCTCCCCCTACAATCTAGCCATTTCTGACGATGGAAGCAGGCTCTATGTAGTGGGACAGGAGTCCAACCAGCTGGTGGTGGTGGACCCGGCAGCTGGCAGCGTACTAAACAAAATCGAAGTGGGCGAAAGGCCACATACAGTGATCCTGGACAGGGACGGACATACAGCATATGTGAGCAACCAGTGGGCCGACAATATCTATATAATTGACCTGGACGAGTACCTCATAACCGATACATTAATGGGTGGTTCCGGACCTGCCGGTATGGTGCTTACCCCCGATGGTAAATCGCTCTACTGCGTTAACTCCTACTCCTCCAATATTTCGATATTTGACCTGGAAACCCACAAAGAGAGAAGAAGACTGAAAGCGGGAAACAATCCGGTTTCAGCTGCCATCACCCCCGATGGCAGCGAGGTCTATGTCTCCAGCCGGCGGTCGGTCCCTGTGAAACATATGACCTCCCCTATGACTGAGATGACGGTTACAGCCACAAAACAGCAGCGGGTCACCGCACGCAAGCGGTGGAAAGATGCCTATATCATGGAGAATGTGGCGATCACCCCTTCGGGCGATATGGCCATCACTACCCTCATAAGGCCCAAGAACCTGATCCCTGCCGTTCAGATCGAACGTGGATGGATGATGACCCACGGAATAGGTATCATAGAACGCAAGGAGAACGGCAGGATGATCCAGTTGCTGCTGGATGAACCCAATGCCTACTACTCCGATCCATTCGATTTAGTGATCTCCCGGGATGGAAAAAGGGCCTATGTTTCGCACGGTGGAGTCAATATCATTACCGTTATAGATCTGGACGAAATAAGGAGTCTGCTGAAGGAGTCGACCGACGAGCAGCTTCAGACCTATGCCAACCACCTGGGTATCAGCAGCAGGTATGTGATCGGCAGAATCCCCACCGGGACCAATCCCAAGGGGATGGTACTGTCGCCCGACGGAAAGCTGTTGTATGTTGCAGAGCGGCTCGATGACCGGATCGCCGTGATCAACACCGGCAGCCTGGTTACCGAGCGAACCATCGGCCTGGAGGGACCCAAACGGCGCACCCCGTCCCGATATGGACGACAGGTACTGAACAATGCGGGTCGTACCTTCCAGAACCAGTACGCCTGTTACACCTGTCACCCCGACGTCCATGAAGACGGACTGGTCTACAACATGGCCGGCACGGATATGGGGCGCAATCTGGCCAATGTGCAGACTTTAAGAGATATCGGAGATATTCCTCCCTATAAGTGGAACGGGAAGAACCAGACCATCTACAAACAGGATGGGATGCGTTTCTCTACCATCCTCACCAGAACCGAATCGTTCAGTTACAAGGAGCTGGATGCCCTTGTGGCCTATATTATAACAGGTAACAAGAATCCGCCTAACCTGAGGTTCAATCCAAATGGCGAACTGACAGCAGCGCAGAAACGCGGAAAAATGATCTTCTATCGCAATTTTGATAATTTCGGCAATGAGATCCCGGTGGATAACCGCTGTTACACTTGTCACCCGCCCCCTTACTTCACCAACATGGAGATGACCGATGTGGGTACACTGGCCGACTCGGACGATCCCATGAAGTTCGATGTTCCCCAGCTGAACAATGTCTACGAATCGTCTCCCTACCTGCACGATGGGAAAGCACCCACGCTTGAGGAGATCTGGACCGAATTTAACGATAACGACGAGCACGGAGTGGCCAATGATATGATGAAGGATCAGTTAAATGACCTGGTGGAGTATCTGAAGTCCATCGGAGATGCGAAAAACTACATGGATGAAGCCAAAATCTACGAGGCTTCTATTTCAAAAAAAAATAAGAAAAGATGAAAAAAACAATGATCATCACGGGCCTCTGCATGGTTATCCCCATGTTGTTAATGGCCTCAGATCCCGAAAAGAAGAGCAGCACCATGCCGGAGTATGGAAAATGGGAGAACTTTACCACCAAAAACGGGTTGCCCGCCAATAAGGTCTATTGTGTACGGGCCGATGGCGACCGGGTTTGGATCGGCACCAGCCATGGACTTGTGCTCTATGAAAACGACGAGTTCAGAACCTTTACCGTGGAGGACGGACTTGCGCACCCGGGTGTGCTCTCCATCGATGTAAGTGAATTAACCGGCGATATATATGGATCGGTACACTGGGGGGAATGAACCGATATTCGGGCGGAGAATTTGAGACCTTTACCCAGTTCAACAGCGGACTGGCCAATGATGTGATCTATGCGGTGGTGTGTGACAGAGAGCATGTCTGGTGTGCCACCGGTGGTGGTGCGGGCCATTACGACACCTATAAGGAGGAGTGGGCCATCTATACCGAGCGCAACGCACCCATGCACGAACCGTGGACCTACAGTGTGTGTGCCGGCGACAACAAGGTCTGGATTGCCGCCTGGGGCGGTGGGGTGATTGAGTACCAGTATGAGTCCGGAAATTTCAGGGATTACATTGATCCCGACGGCGAGATGGAGATCGACCTCTTTCCCGACGACGGAGTGGTGCACGATATTACCACTGCGGTTTCACATGCCAATGGCATTCTCTGGGTTGCCACTTACTTCGGGATGAGCCGGTACGACGGTAACCATTGGAAGGGCTATTTTGACCATGACAGCGGACTGGCCAGCAACTTTATCAACTTCCTCAGGGCCAAAGACGATGTGGTCTACCTTTGCACAGATGAGGGACTTAGCTGTTTTAACAGCGAAGAGTGGGTTAGCTACAAAAAGACAGCGATGGGAGGAGAACGAATCTACTGGAAAGATGGAGAGTCTTCAACCAAAGCGGATCCCACCGGGATCGCCCACAGCTTCACCATTGGGGTGGATCTCCAGGGTGATGATACCATATGGGTGGCTACCTCCTATGGACTGAGCCGTGGCACAAGAATTAATTAGAATCAGGTAAACAGATTAAGATGATGAAACCAAAACTCATTGTAAAGCTCCTGCTACTCATAACTACAGGATTGTTGATATTCCTGCCAGTTCAGCAGACGACAGCACAGGATAAAGATGATAACTATGGTAAAACCCCCAGTGAGATGCTTCCTTACGGAAACTACCAGGATGCTTATGTCTATCATTTCCACGAGCCCCAACTATTTTTAGGGGCAGGACGTGAGAAGAAAGCTCCTTCCGGGCTTACAGAGGTACGCATCGGGGTGCTG
>DAOWNM010000142.1 GCA_030642565.1 Bacteroidota bacterium
CCATTTAAAGCAGACAGGATACATCTGCATCACTATTTAATTGAGATGGGAATAACCCACGCAAGAGCATCCACCATACTTATATTCACAAATATCTTAATTTTCATTATTGCATTTCTCTTAAGAGATCTGGGAACACTGAACGTTCTGCTTATCATATTCACCATTGGAATTGGGCTGAACCTTGTACTTAAATGGCGATTAAGAACCTATCGCTCCATAAAGATCCAGGATGGTTAAAGTTCAGATATGGATACAAAGCTTACCTGCTGGCCAACGGGATCATGTACATCAGGCATGGCGATGCCATCATGGCCTACCGGATAACATAGAAGATGGTGCCTGCAGCCTCTTTTGACTGCGGCACCATCTAAGTTCAGGCACGGATCTACCTAAAACCTAATGAATTTCGCCTGAACAGTTCAAATTTTCACAAACTCTACCCTGCGGTTATTGGCCCGTCCTTCAGGAAGGTTGTTATCATCCATGGGTATACTCTCTCCCAAACCTTTTGAGGTGAGGCGATCTTTGTCAATACCCAACTCAATGAGGGTGTTCATCACCCGCTCTGCCCTGTCGGCCGATAGCGACAAATTGCTGGAATCATCGCCCACATTATCGGTGTGTCCCTCCACACTGAACTTCAGTTCCGGATACTTCTCCATTAATTCATATATCTCGTTGATCACACCCATGGATTCCGGTTTCAGGGTCGATTTCCCGGTATCAAACCGGATACCGGTGGCCACGATCTTGCCATCCTGCATCACCCGGTCGTAATACTTCACCCCGCCTTCGGCAATCCTTACATTCTTCACATAGAAAAGCTGGTCATTGCGGGCATGATAGGTATAGAGCGTAATCCCTTTGGGATCGAAATCGATCCGGGGAATATTGATGAGTCGTGTCTCATCCATATAGGCCTTCAGCTTGCCGTTGGTATAGGCCACTGCCACATGCATCCATCTTCTCTTCGCCAGGTTGTTCTTATCCGGATGAGCGCTGTTGGATTGTGCAAATTCCATTCTGTAGTAATTGATCTCCAGGTCGGTATATCCACTGGGACTTCCCGATTTCTGATTCTTTCTGTCGTAGAGATACAAATTAAAGTCCGAGCTGCTGCAGTAGAGATCAAATTCCACCGTAAACACTTCAGGAAGATAGTCCTCCCTGACCTCCCTGAAATAGGGAACAATACTCGGTGAACCATCCCTGAACATGATCACATTTTCTCCGCCAAACTCGGCCACCTCCACGATCCCGGTCTTCAGGTCCCAGCGTGATGGAAACTCACCGTTCTCCTCCCCCGCAAGGTTGTCTTCAAAGATCACACGATCGCCCGGTACAAAATCATACTTCGCCCATTTCAGTTCTGGTTTGGCCTGCTCAACCCCGGCCTGCTGCTCCTGACCAGCTACCTCTTCCTGCTGCTGTACAGTGGGTTGCTGCTGAGCGGGCTGCTGCTCCTCCTTTTTCTTCTTTTTCTTACCAAAGAGCGTATCAAATGAATCTTCAATACTTCTGTTGATCACCTTGTTGCTCTCTTTCTTGATCTTTTGAGTTGGTGTTTCCTGGGAGCAGACCGGTTGAACCATCGTCAGAGCCACAATGGCGATACCCAGTGTTAATGCATTTGTTTTCATGATAGATCCGTTTTGAAATTTCAATACAAGTTAACGGATCCGGCAGGGCGGGGGTATCCCATGTTTGTGGTATATTTAGTATAGAGGTCTATATCTCCCCGCTGAGTGATTTACGAATCACGTCCGCTTTGCAGTGCACTTGAAGCTTTTTGTAGATATTCTTGATATGGGTTCTTACCGTTTCAATGGAGATGGAGGAACTGCCGGCAATCATTTTATAGCTTAAACCATCCACCAGTCCCTGGACGATCTCTTTCTCCTTATCGGTAAGGGGTGAGGTGACCCTCTTCTTCCTGCCCGCATGAAAATGCTCCATCACTTTCCGTGCAATGGGCGGAGACATCATCGAACCGCCACCGTGAATGATCTCGATGGCCTGTTTCATATCAGGGAAGGAGGTGTTCTTTAGCAAATATCCAGATGCACCTGCACAGAGCGATTCAAATATCTTATGCGAATCGATATATACAGTGAACATGATAATATTTACTCCCGGGTACTTTGCGGTAATCAATTTCATTCCGCTGATTCCAGACATGCCGGGCAGTCCGATATCCATCAGGATCACATCGGGCAGGGTCTCTTCATTTAAAACGGCCAGAAAGTGTTCAACAGATGGCTTGGCCGCGGTGCAGATCATATTGTCCTGACTATCGAGGTACTCCCTGACCGCTTCCCTGATCACATCATCATCTTCAACAATGGCCACGCTTATCATGGGTGTAGTTTATATAAATTGTTTTATGCTGTAAATACCATAACCATGTGATATTTGCCTTACAGGCCCTTCATCTTCAATTCGATCACACACCCCCTGGCCGGGACCATCTCCAGTGAGGCCCCTATTCTACCGGCACGCATCTTCATGTTCCTGAGTCCGCTCCCTTCTTTTACAGAATCAGGATCATACCCTCTGCCATTATCAGAGACGACCATGTGGAACACTGAATCACTATTGTCGATGCTTATCTCCACCTTATTGGCACCGGAGTGCTTGACAATGTTGTGAATAGCCTCCTTGAAAATATAGTAGAGGTTCTGTCTCACCTCCACTCGCAGCGGTCTCCTGCTCTCCATTCCTGTGTGCCTGAATGAAACGCTGATATCCTTTTCTGACAACAGGTTATGAGTCAGATCCTGCATGCGGCTCAGAAAATCGGCAAGGGTATCATTCCTGGCATCAATGGACCATACAATATCGCTCATGGTAGAGATCGTATCACGACTCAGTTCGTTAATCTTCTCGGTCGATTGCATAATCCTCTCTATCTCCTTATGGGCCATAATCTGTTGCGAATGCACACTGATACGAGTTAGCGCCGAACCAATGTCATCGTGAAGATCGCTGGCAATGCGGGTCCTCAGCCGCTCGATCTCCCTGACCTGCTGGATACGGTAGAGGTGAATGGCATAGAAAGCCATCAACAGAACCACTATCAGCGCTCCACGGAACCACCATCTCTGCCAGAACGGAGGTGTAATCACTACTCCAATACTGATCTCATGATCGCTCCATCTCCCATCGCTGTTGGTGCCCCTTACCCTGAAAAGATAGTCGCCCGGATCAATCTTGGTATAACTGGCAAAATTTCTCTCTCCCGATGTGATCCACTCATCATCGATCCCGTCCATCTTATACATAAATCTGTTTTCGCGGGGATCGGAAAAGTCCATAGATGCAAACTCAAAGGAGAAAAAGTTCTGCTTGTACGACAGGGTGATCTGCTCCATGGTATTCAGATCAATCCCTTCATAGATCTGCTCATTAAGCACAGCAAAAGAGGTGAGGGCCATTTGGGGTTGAAAACTGCTTTCGTCCACACTATCCGGATAAAAAACCAGCAATCCGCTGATTCCCCCAAAAGCAAACGCCCCCTGCCGAAGCTGCAGGAATGCGCCCGCATTATACTCACTGCCGGGGAGTCCATCCCTGTGGGTATAGTGCTTTAGAGAGCCATCTCCGGGATTGTACCTGGAGATTCCCGCATTAGTACTGATCCACTGGTTGCCCTGCCGGTCAAAAAGCATTCCGTATACAGAGCGGCTGGGAAGTTTTGCATTAGCGGGAGAGCGGGTGAAACCAGCTGCCGGATCATCGGGATTAAACGATGCCATCCCACTGGCTGTACCTATCCAGATCACCCTCGTAGTGTCCAGGTTCCGTTCATGAATGGAGTGTACAATGTTTCCAGGAAGTGAGGTTGGATTTTCAGGATCGTTCATATACCTGGTAAAACAGTCACCCTCCCTGTCAAACCTGTTTAATCCTGCTCCCCAGGTTCCAATCCATATATCCCCCCGGCTATCCATAAAAATGCGCAACAGGTAGTCTCCCGAGAGTGAATCAGGATTCGCCGCGTCGGTCCTGAAACTCCGGTAGAGGTCTGTTTCCGGATTGAAACAGATGATACCGTTATCAGAGGTGGCGATCCAGATCATTCCATCCTTATCCAACACGATCCCGCTGATATGATCCATTCCGGTTGTCTCGAACAGCTCTTTTCGCTCCCTGAACTGCTTCCACTGTCCAGTAAGAGGATCCAGTCTGTTCAAACCACCTCCGGCTGTGGATATCCATATCTTCCCTTCCCTGTCCTCTGCAAAGTCACTCACACTGTTACTGCTGATACTGTTGGGATCGCCCGGTAGATGGCTGAACCATTTCACCCGGGCCGTTTCAGGATCGAGCCGGGCCACCCCATGGTGATGCGAACCCACCCAGATATACCCTTTACTGTCCTCAAAGATGGAATAGACACTCTTGCCTGCCAGCTGCTTTTTCAATGCACCCGGGGGACCGGAACAGTTAAATCTGAGTAACCCTGGGTTGAAAATATTCAAACCACCGGCACCTACCCACAACAGGCCACCCCGGTCGGTACACACCGAATAGACATTATCCGAAGCTATGGAATTGAGGTCAGCAGGATCGCTCCTGTACCTGGTGATTTTTCTGTTTTCAATGTCAAACCTGTTTAATCCGTTCGATACCGTGCCAATCCATAAAGACCCATCCGATAGTTTCTCTATGGAGGTGATGTCGTTACTACTCAAAGAGCCCGCATCGTTTGGGTCATTTTGAAACCGTTTGAAGCAACGGTTGTTGCTGTCATAGAGATTTACCCCCCCTCCCAGAGTCCCGATCCACATGTTACCCTCCTGATCCTCCAGAAACGATGTGATCCGGTTGCTGCTGATGGAACCGAAATCTTCGGGATCATGAATTATGCGCTCAAAAACCGGTGAGCCATCAGGCTCAACCCGGCACTTCCAGAGTCCGTTCCAGGTACCAATCCAGACCGTTCCCTCCCGATCGATATGAAGTTTTCGTACATAATCGCCCGGATAGTTCTGATCCGGATTCTCCGCGTCTCTGTACTTTGTAAAATCACCCGTTACCGGATCCAGCAAATTCAACCCGCCACCCCAGACACCAATCCATATCTTCCCCTGCCTATCCCGGGCAAGAGAGGCCGGACGGGTCCCGCTAATGGATCTGGGGTTGGTAGAGTCGGGCAAAAATCTTTGAAAGGTATGGAGAGAGCGGTCATATTTTGTAAGGCCGTCCCAGGTGGCAATCCAGAGATTGAGTGAATCGTCCTCAATCACATCCCATATCCAGTTATGCGAAAGTGTGGCAGAATCTTCCGGGTCGTTTCTGTAGACCCTGAATCCGAATCCATTAAAACAGTTGAGACCATCCTGGGTACCGAACCACATGAATCCATAATGGTCCTGATAGATGCAGTTAATGGTGTTTTGTGATAACCCATCTTCCACCGCCAGATGTCTGAAGGTCATATCCTGTGCCTTCAGTGGAAGGAGACAGGTAATTACCAGAAAAACCAGGAGGGTTCTGGCTATCATATGAAAAGTATTATAGACTCAAGTTAGTGATTCATTATCACTTGAGCCATCATTTCAACCTAAAATTTTCCCAATCCTCTGGTTGCTAACGGTATCTTTCGGGAGCGAGTGGAATCTCGGTAACAAACTCTCCGTTCCTGTCCCGGTAGATAAAAACCATCGTAATGCTACTGTCGCGATGCATCTTCAGATCGGGATTTGATCGTACGTTGTCGATGATTGCTGGTAAAAGAAATGCGGTAAACGCCATTGGATTGATTCCGGGTTCATCCTTGTTTGGCAGGGTATAGTAATAGACTAAATGGCCCTCTTGCGATAGCAAAACACTATCCAACCGTGTCTCCTTATCGACCATTTCGGGGCATCTTGCATTTAAAACGTTGGTCGCCGTAGCCAGAGTTTTCTCTGGAATCGTTTCCTCCGGCCTTGTCCCCCCTGCACAACCTGTCTGAAGTGTCATACAGAGGGAGATCCCAATAAGGGCATAAAATATTCCTGTGATTCTCATAAGGGCAGCCAAGATAGGCATTATTGCTTCACTGGTTCATTCATACCCATAATCTTTGCCGATCTTGAAAACAATACCGGTGACAATGTTTTTAACAATACGCTTTTGCATGCACTGACCATCACCATCGATCAGTCGAGGCGCATCAATATCTTCCCCCGAACCCAGGCAGAAGAGGTCCTGAATCGAATGGAAGTGGGTAAGTGGGAAAAAGCGATCGCCACCTGTGAAAAGATGATCGCTGGTAAAACTGCCCTTGATTGGGAGGCACAGGAAAGCTGGGTACAAGCACATCTACACCTGGTAAAAGCTTACAAAGAGGCTGACGATGACCTCACCAAAAAGTTTTAACTAACTTCAGCAGATAAATCCAAAAATGCAGATCCATGAAGCACCTGACCTTCAAAGCAGTCATTTCACTTTTTGTATGCACCTCCTTCGTTCTATCCTGTACAAATCCTTCGTCGAAAGCTACCCCTGTCTCCGGCACCACTGAGGAGAACGGATGGGAAATTCTGTTTAACGGGGAAAATCTCGACGGCTGGTATACCTATCAAAAACAACCGGAACCTACATCTGAAGTGCCCGGACTGAGTCGGGATGAGCAGGGTAATTACCTGGAGCCCATTGGTCTGGACAGCGACCCCCTGCATGTATTTACCGTGGTCACGGAAGATAATGCTCCCGCCATCAGGATGTCGGGAGAGGTCTTTGGAATATTGGTAACAGAGAAGGAGTTTGAAGATTATCATCTGAGCATTCAGTTTAAATGGGGCACTGCAAAATACGCGCCCAGGAAGCAAGAGAAACGGGACAGCGGGATCCTCTATCACTCCATCGGAAAAGAGGGCGCCTGGGGCGGAGTCTGGATGAGATCCCTGGAGTGCCAGGTACAGGAGGGCGATTGTGGGGATTACATCAGTGTTGATACCGTCCTGGCAGATATTCCTGCAATCCTGGATGAGGAGAATGGATTGTATTTATACTCCCCTGATTCAGAAACACTTACCTTTTCACCTGAAAGGTCCTACTGCCACAAAAGC
>DAOWNM010000317.1 GCA_030642565.1 Bacteroidota bacterium
AGTTGCAGGGATAGTGCATCATCGAAATCCTTGGCATCAGCAGGGTCAATGGTAAAGGTGGGTACCTTCCGGAAGTCCCTTCTGTTTTTAATCTCTTCAGCTGTGATTCCATCGGGAATCTTTTCGGCATACGCCTCAACCTCTTTGGAAAATTTAATGGGTAGTTCAAATTCGGCCAGGATGGAGTGCATCTCCGTATCATTCTCGCCGGGATAACCCAGGATATCCACTATCTCTCCAAATGGGTTTTTCACCTTTTCGGGCCAGTCGATAATGCGGGCTATGGCTTTCTGTCCATGCTCCACACCCTTCAGTTTTTCCAGTGGAATAAAAATATCAAAGGGCATTTTGCGGCTGTCGGGAAGCAGGAAAGCATAGTTACGCGAAATCTCCACGGTTCCTACAAAAGTGTCGCGGGCCCGCTCCAGTATCTCTACCACTTCACCCTCGGTGCGGGTACGTTGCTTGCGTACCGGGTAGATAAATACTTTCACCAGGTCACCATCAAGGGCTGTCTTCAGGTTGTTCCTGGCAATGAAGACGTCATCGTCCGAATTTTCCGATACCAGGAAGGCATATCCATGCTGGGTCATATCGAGTGTCCCGGTCTTATACCCGGCCCTGCTCAACAGGCGGTACCTCCCCGGCTCCAACTGCTCCAGCTGCTTCTTCTTCACCAACTCGTCCAGGATTCTGTTCACAATGGCTCTGCGCTGTTTATCGGTAATGAAAAGGAGTTTCGAAATCTGCTTATAATTATAGATCTGTTTGGGATTTCTTCCAAATACCCCCATTATCAACGCGGTGGCCTGTTCGCGAGAGAATTTATCTTTACTGAGCCTTTTGCTCTTTCCCATAACATCTACATTTCCGGTACGAGTTAAATTTACTAATTTTGTTCCATCATTCAGATTATCCATCAATAGTTATGACCAACAATCTATTTGTTTACAATACCCTGACCAGGAAGAAGGAGCGCTTTGAACCCATCAATCCCCCGTTTGTTGGTCTCTATGCCTGTGGTCCCACCGTTTACGGTGACGCCCATCTGGGTCATGCGCGTCAGGCCATCACTTTCGATGTGCTCTACAGGTATCTTCAGCACCTCGACTATAGGGTAAGATATGTGCGCAATATAACCGATGTGGGGCACCTGGAAGATGACTCAGATGATGGAGAGGATAAAATTCTGAAGAAGGCACGTCTCGAATCGCTTGAGCCCATGGAGGTGGTACAGCACTATATGAATCGCTACCATCAGAATATGGAATCGCTCAATGTGCTCCCTCCCAGCATTGAGCCCAGAGCAAGCGGACATATCATTGAGCAACAGGAGCTTATCATGAAGATCATGAAGGCTGGCTACGCCTATGAGGTCAATGGATCGGTATACTTTGATGTAATTGCTTACAATAACAACCATCCCTATGGCCAGCTCTCCGGCAGAAAGATTGAGGATCTTCTCTCTAACACACGGACGCTGGACGGACAATCTGAAAAGAAAAACGGACTCGATTTTGCGCTGTGGAAAAAAGCCGGTCCCTCCCATATCATGCGGTGGCCCTCAAAATGGAGTGATGGTTATCCTGGCTGGCACCTGGAGTGCTCGGCCATGAGCACCAAGTACCTGGGTATGCAGTTCGATATCCATGGCGGGGGTATGGACCTGCTCTTTCCTCATCACGAATGTGAAATTGCACAGAATGTAGCGGGCTATGGTCAACCATCCGTACGTTACTGGATACACAACAATATGATCACCATCAATGGTCAGAAAATGGGCCGCTCACTGGGCAACTTCATCACCCTGGATCAACTCTTTGAGGGCAACCATAAGATACTGGAACGGGCCTATGGGCCCATGGTTATCCGGTTCTTTATCCTGCAGGCCCACTACCGCAGCACTCTCGATTTTTCCAACGAAGCGATGCAGGCCTCCGAAAAAGGGTTGATGCGCCTGATGAACTCTATTGCAAAACTGAAAAGTATTCAACCATCGAACTCCAGTTCAATAGATGTCGATGCACTGGCAAAGCGTTGTCAAAAAGCCATGGAGGATGATATGAATACCGCCAAACTGCTGGGCCATCTGTTAAGTGGTATTACACAGATCAATAACCTGGCGGAAGGGAGGGAAACCATTTCTGAAGAAGGGTTGGAAAAACTAATAACCCTTTACCACTCGTGGGTTTTCGATGTGCTGGGATTGGAGCTACCATCAGCGTCGGGAAAAGCAAACGAGATTACCGGCAAGCTGATTGAGATAATCCTGCAGTTAAGAAGCGATGCAAAGTCAAGTCGCAATTTTGAAACAGCAGATCGCATCCGTAACGAGCTGACCAATCTGGGTATCACAGTAAAGGACCGGAAAGACGGGGCCGACTGGGAAATTAATTAGTGGTATGGAACTTTACCGCTCACACCCCATCGCTGTTGGCTCCCTCCTCCTAGGGGGCGATAACCCCGTCAGAATCCAATCCATGACCAATACCGACACCAATGATCTGAAAGCATCGGTGGATCAATGCATCCGGATGATTGAAGCGGGGGCAGAGCTGGTCAGACTCACCACCCAGGGAAAGCGGGAGTTGGAGAACCTGGAAAAGATTCGAAGGAAACTACAAGCGGCAGGATACCGGACACCTGTGGTTGCCGATATCCATTTTAAGCCTGAATTGGCCCTGGAGGCTGCCGGGGTTACCGATAAAATTCGAATAAATCCCGGAAACTACCTGAAAGGCAAAACGATAGATCTTCTGCTTCCAAAACTGCTTAAAAGATGCAGGGAGCGGGGAACGGCTATTCGTATCGGTGTAAACCACGGCTCACTGGACGAATCCATTCTGAACCGGTATGGAGACACCCCCCAGGGGATGGTGCAATCGGCCATGCAATTCTTACGTATCTGTAAAGCGGAATCATTTGATAAAGTGGTTGTCTCCATGAAGTCGAGCAACCCAAGAGTGATGGTACAATCGGTCCGCCTGCTTGCACACCAGATGAGCCTGGAGGGGATGACTTATCCGCTGCATCTGGGGGTCACCGAAGCGGGCGATGGTCCTGAAGGACGTATCAAATCTGCTGTAGGGATGGGCCCCCTGCTTTTGGAAGG